>DSEL01000184.1 GCA_011056645.1 Candidatus Atribacteria bacterium | reverse complement strand
TAAAGAGTTGATGAAGTATGAGGAGAATACTGCCGGGAGTATCATGAATAACGAGTTCGTGACCCTTCCGGAGCAGCTAACCACCGAGCAGGCCATTGAACATATCCGTCAGATGAGCCCGGAAGCGGATGGGTACCCTATTTCCCTTAATATTTAGCCGGCTCCAGATTGATCCTGCCATTGCCGCATTTTAATCTTTTTCTTTAGAGTAATGTCTTATAACCCTTTCTCTCCTAACTTTTCCTTAAAAAAATTCCCGTTACATGTTATAATTGAAAAAATTTTTAAATATGATCAATACTTTGATCTAATAAAGGCAATTTGGAACATTTTCTTGCTAAAAAATATTAATAAAAGGAGGATAATCTAAACATGAAACAACAAAAGACCGTCAATATACTTGTTTTCGTAGTAGTCGTTGTAGCGTTATTGGCTACTCTATGGGGAATATGCTCCAACCAGGGACCCGGAACTTATCAGTATGAATCGATCCGCGGCCAAATGATTACCATTTATGGAAAAGGGATATATCAGCATATGTCACGGGAAGTGGCCGTACAGGGGATTGCCCAGGATTATGTTACCTTATTTATCGGCATACCCTTATTGCTGGTATCCTTATTTTTAACCGGAAAAAATTCGTTAAAAGCCCGATTTATTCTGGCAGGCACCTTAGGTTATTTTTTAGTAACTTATCTCTTTTACACTGCTATGGCTATGTATAATGAAATGTTTCTGGGGTATGTTATATTGCTGGGTGCCTCTTTCTTTGCCTTCGCAAATACCATGTTTTCCTTTGATTTGAAGCAAGTTCCCTCATGTTTTACTCAATCGACACCGGTAAAATTTGTCGGTGGTTTTCTTATTTTCAATTCAATCACCATTGCTTTCTTATGGCTTAGCGTTGTGTTGCCGCCATTGCTCAAGGGGACTATTTGCCCACCCGAGGTAGAACATTACACTACCTTAATCGTACAGGGATTTGACCTGGGGCTGTTACTCCCGATTGCTTTTGTATCGGCGGTATTGTTTTTAAAAAGGAAACCCTTCGGCTATTTACTTGCCACAGTCTATATGATCTTTTTATCCATCCTGATGACGGCATTAAGCGGAAAAATAATAGCGATGGCCTCAATAGGGGTTAACGTATTTCCGGCAGTCATCATTATTCCTTTGATAAATTTGTTAGCCATTATTTGTTCAGCTCTTTTAATAAAAAATATAAACACCGATGTAAAGAATTTATAAATCAAATAAAAGATAAAATAAGGAGGTAGGATATGGCAGATATAGAAATAACTGAAGGATATGTACCCGGTTCGATCGGCCGGGTGGCCGAACTTCATGGTACCTACTACCATCAGCATTGGGATTTTACACTTTTTTTTGAAGCAAAAGTAGCCACCGAGCTCTCAGAGTTTCTGAGCAGATATAATGAAAAACAGGATGGTTTTTGGACTGCTTCAACCGGGGGTCGCGTGGAAGGTTCCATCACTATCGATGGTATCCATGCCCAAAAAGAAGGAGCACATCTTCGTTGGTTTATCATTTCTGATATCTTGCGTGGGAGAGGAGTTGGAAATCAGCTGATCAATGAGGCAGTTAGTTTTTGCAAGAATAAGAAATATCCACGCATATATCTTTGGACTTTTAAAGGCCTTGATGCGGCAAGACATCTCTATGAAAAGAATGGTTTTAAATTGGTAAAAGAATTCAGCGGTGACCAATGGGGAACCAAAGTAGAGGAACAGCGATTTGAATTAATTCTGGAATGACCTCCCATGGCATCGAAGATTTAAGCGGTGTATTTTTTTTGACAAATTATTTAAATTTAGGTAATATAAATTATCTCTGTGAGGAGAAATCCATTTGGTAGGAGGTAGTGTTTATGAGATACAATTTAGAAAAAAATAATATACTGCTTCAAAAATGGTTTTTATTTCACAGAGGTTTTCCTGCCTATTAAACAAATCATTAAAAAACAAATTTAAATTCCTCTGTAAGTATAAACTTTTTTAGAAGAAAAATTACCCCATTAAAAAATTTAAAGAAAATATAATATTTTTGGAGGAATTGATGATAGATCTAAAAAAATCAGGGTGGGATTCTTTTTTTGAGAATCATTTTCTGAAATATAACCAGCAGAACACCATTTATATACCGGCCAGAATAACGTCTTTTCATAGGAATCTTTATAGTGTTTTAAGTGAATGTGGCGAGCTGAAGGGAGAAATATCCGGAAAATTTCGGTACCAGGTTCAATCAATAGAGAAATTTCCGGCAGTAGGCGATTGGGTAGGAGTTACCAAAAAGGAACATGAAGACAAAGTTATTATTCATTTTGTTCTTCCCAGAAAGTCCTGCTTATCTCGAAAGACACCGGGAGTTAAAACAGAAGAGCAAGTTATTTGTGCTAATATAGATACTTCTTTCCTGGTCACTACATTCGATAGGGATTTTAACTTAAGAAGAATTGAACGTTATCTATCTTTTATCTGGGATAGCGGAGCAAACCCAGCGATCATCCTTAACAAAGCTGATCTATGTACTGATGTTGAAATATTTGTCAGAGAGGTCGAATTAATTTCCCCTGGTATTCCCATTCTTTGCATGAGCGCCTTAGAAAAATCTGGTGTAGAACAAATCTACAACTTCCTGAAGGAAGGGCAAACCATAGTATTTTTGGGATCTTCTGGCACCGGTAAATCTACCATTATTAATTACTTGCTTGATGCCCCGAAGCAGGCCACCAATACCTTAAGGAGTGATGACAAAGGAAGGCATACCACTTCGTTTAGGGAATTATTCATGGTGCCAGGTGAAAAAGGTATGATAATTGATAGTCCGGGCATGCGCGAAATCCAACTATGGGCAGATGAAGATATTGTCGAGAAAACCTTTGCGGATATCGAGGTACTTTCACAAAGGTGCAGATTTAATGATTGCAGCCATACTAAAGAACCCGGTTGTGCCGTAAAAGAAGCGATAGAAGAAGGAATCCTTGAACCGAAAAGATTAGAAAGTTATTTAAAGCAAAAGAGAGAGCTGAAGGGACTTTCCGAAAAAAGCGAGTTTGCCAAAAAAAACTGATGAATAGGAGAAAAATAAAAAGTAAAGAATTGAGTATGTTAATAAAAGCATGGAAGAAATTAAAATAATGAATAAATTGTAAAAGTATATTATAATAAAAAAGGCCTAAAAGAATAATGCCAATTAAAATACACCGGTTGTTGATGATCTGTCTTATATAATAAAATATTAGATAATACAGGCAGGAGGTAGGGTATGAAGAACTCACGGGCATTTTTTGTATCGTTGATCTTGATCATTATCTTTGTAGTTTTGGGTAGTAGCAGCGGTTTTGGTCAGGAAAAGTCAATTGAAGAATTGTATTTTCAGGGTGTTGATTTATTAGAAAATAAAAAACAGGTCCAAGAAGCACTTACTTATTTCCAGCAGATTATCGAGTTAGACCCGGGGCAAGCGGAAGCTTATTTCCAAATGGGAAAAATATTTCAAACCACTGGCCAGTTCGAAAAAGCAATAACCCATTATCAAAATGCTGTCCGTTTGAAACCCGATTATAGTTCAGCATATTACGGCTTGGGGCTATCCTATCTGGAGCTTAAAAAAAATAAAGAGGCATTGGAAGCGTTTAAAGAAGCGGTTCGCAGCAAGCCTGATTTTGCCAGCGCTCATTATGGCCTGGGATTGGCATACCATGAATTAGAAAGATATAATGAGGCGATTGATGCCTTTCAACAGGCTTTACTGCTTGACCCCGAGGATGCTCAAACTTATTATGGTTTAGGGATCAGCTTTGAACAGATCGGTGAATACCAGAAGTCAATTGATAGTTTTACAAAAGCTATACACTTTCAAACAGACTATGGTAAAGCATTTTATCATTTGGGAATAAATTATCAGGCCTTGGAAAAATATCCGGAAGCGGTCGAAAATCTGGAAAAGGCTGCAAATTTTCTCCTCGATTCTGCCAATGAAATTTATTACAAGGTGGGCATGATTTATCGGAAAATGGAAGATCATGAAGATGCCGCCATAGAAAGTTTTAAAAAAGCAACTCAAATGAACCCCCAATACGCCGATGCCTTTTTCTATCTGGGGTGGCTCTATAATAAAAAAGGGAATTATGAAAAAACCATCGAGGCTTATCAGGAAGTTATTCGCATTAATCCTGATTACACTTATATTTATTACAACTTAGGCTGGGCTTACGGAGAGCTGGAAAAGTATCAGGAAGCGGTTGATACTTTTAAGCAGGCAGTATTACAAAATCCGGAAGATGTCGATGCTCATTATGGCCTGGGATGGGCGTACAGCCAATTAGAGGATTATGAAAAAGCTATTGAATCCTTTAAACAGGTGATACGGATTCAGCCGGATTATACTTTCGCCCACTATAGTCTGGGGATGATTTATCTGGTTCAAGGGGACAAAAATGCTGCCCTGGACGAATATAAAATTCTTAAAGATTTAGATCAGGAGACAGCAGACCGATTGTTTGATATGATTTATAAATAAATGCACCAGGAGACAGTACAATAGTGCATAAGGTTATTATTCCGATGTATGCCAGCTCTTGCTTTCGACGAGGATTAATTAACTTTTTTAGTTTTATCAATGTTTATTGGTTTTCATTTGACAAACAAATTTTGAAAATGGTAAAATGAAATATATAAAAACGTTTGCGCAATATATTTATAAAAAAGAGTTTTACCATGGTTTTACCTAAAGATTCAAAAAAATCAAACATGAAAGCGGTTGCGGAATGTGCCCATGTTTCGATATCCACTGTTTCCCACGTTATCAATAAAACCCGAAACGTTAATAAAGAGACAAACGATCGGGTTCTGGAAGCAATTGAAAAACTTAACTATACTCCTAATATATTTGCTCGTGGATTAAGAGGAAAAAAGATACGGGTAATTGGTGTTATAATTTCGGACATAAGAGAAAGCTTTTTCTCAGAGGTAGTCAAAGCAATTGAATTAACTGCTTATGGTGAAGGTTATAGCCTAATATTATGTGATTCAGAGGATGACCCATTAAAAGAGCAATTATATATTAATATACTTCTTCAAAACGGAATTGAAGGTGTAATATTTGCACCTGTCAACAATTCTACCAATGCTTATAATTCAATAATTCCCCATAAAATTCAGGCCATTCAAATAGACAGGAAGATAGATTCACTTCCCATAGATTTTGTCGGCATAGATAATGTAGAAATTACCAAAAAAGCGATGAACCATCTGTTTTCTCATGGTTTTATGAATGTAGGTTTTGTTTCCTATCAGGCAAATGTATATACCATGGAACAAAGACTATTGGGCTATAAACTGGCTGTTCAACTGCATAATTCCTCAAAAAAGATTAATGTAAAATTTATTCAATATAATGGCAGCGATAATAAGGAAATTATTAAGAGTTGGCTATACCAAAACAAAGAAATAGATTCTATTTTATGTGGGAATGATAATATAGGTTATCAAGTTCTTAGAGCGATTAAAGAATTACACTATGAAGTACCAAAAAATATAGGTATTTTATCCTTCGATGATTCTAAATGGTTTAAACTATATACTCCTCCAATCACTGCTATCAGACAACCAACAAAGCAGATAGGTAGACTTGCCACCGAATTACTCATTGCAGAGATGCAAAATAAAATAAAAAATTATTCTCGAAAAGAAAATCATATTCTAAATGCGGAATTAATCATAAGAAAATCTTGTCGAGAAAATGGTGAATAAAGGCTTCTAAAATTTTACGAAAGGCTAATTATTCACATCGAAAGGAGGTGATAAACAAAGCGAGTTATTCAGAGTCAAAATAAGGTAAATTAATTAAAAGGAGGAAATTTAAAAATGAAAAAATTATCGTTCTTTACTTTAATTTTATTAACCGTATTGCTTTTAACCAGTTTTGCGCTAACAGCCTTAGCTGAACCAGTAACCATTGAAGTTTGGTTTCATTCTGGTAAGGGAGAGGAACGAGAAGTCCTTGATGCCCAGGTAGAAGATTTTAATGCTATGCAGAATCAAGTAATAGTAAAAGCTGTTAGGCTTCCTGAAGGGTCTTTTAATGAGCAGGTAAGCGCTGCCGCTTTAGCTGGCGACCTTCCTGACTTACTGGACTTTGATGGTCCTTTTCTCTATAATTATGCCTGGGCTGGCCATCTCATTCCTTTAGATAATTATGTATCTAACAAATTAAAAGCTGATTTCTTGCCTACTATTATTGCGCAGGGCACTTTTGGCGGAAAGTTATATTCTCTAGGGACTTTTGATTCCGGTTTAGCTATCTGGGGGAATAAAGCTTATTTAAAGAAGGCAGGAGTACGTATTCCTACAAGCATTAAAGATGCCTGGACTTTGAAAGAATTTAATGAAGCTTTAGAAAAATTACAGGCTCTAAAAGAGGTGGAATATGCTATTGATTTTAAGATGAATTATGGTCAAGGCGAATGGTATACTTATGGTTTTTCGCCCATTATTCAGAGTTGGGGTGCTGATTTAATTGACCGTAGTGATTTCCAATCAGCAGATGGTGTCCTTAATAGCCCTAAAGCAGTAGAAGCAATGACTTGGTTCCAAGGCTTATTCAACAAAGGATATGCTAAAGTTCAGCCTGCAGGTGATGACGACTTCTACGGTAGTAAAATTGCTGCTCTATCTTTTGTTGGCCATTGGATGTGGACTCCCCACCATGAAGGATTGGGCGATGATTTAGTACTTATTCCGGTGCCTAAACTTGGTGATAGGGCTGCTACCGGTGTAGGTTCTTGGAATTGGGGGATAACCTCTCAGGCCAAAAACCCGGATGCTGCCTGGAAATTCCTGGAATATCTCATTGAGCCCGAACAGATATTGCGCATGACCAATGCTAATGGCGCTGTTCCTGCTCGTAAATCTGCCCTTGCTATGTCAGAATTATTTGGAATAAATGGCCCACTTAGAATTTTTGTTGAACAGCTGGATAGGGGAGTTGGGATTACCAGACCCGAAACCCCGGCTTATCCGACGATAACTACTGCATTTGCAGAGGCTGTACAAAATATAGTTAATGGTGCAGATGTTAAGACGGAGTTAGATAAAGCAGTCCAAAAAATTGATCAAGACATTAAAGATAATCGGGGCTATCCGATTACAAATTAGATGTTCTCATGTGTCTGCACTTTTCAAGTAATTAAAAAGTGCAGACACAGAACTTTTAGACTTCTATTTTATAAGGGTTATAAAAATAATGATAGGTGAATCTGCCAATTCAAATACAAAAGCATTTAAAATGAATAGACCTTCATTAGAAAAAAGAGAAACATTTGCAGCCTGGTCTTTTTGTGCTCTCCCCTTATCTTTTTTGCTTCTTTTTCTAGTAACTCCTTTTATTATAGCCTTTGTAATATCCTTTACAGACCAAAGATTAATAACTAATCCTAATTTACCTACTCAATTTATTGCGTTTCGAAATTTTTTAAGATTATTTAATAGTCCAAGCTTTCATCAGGCATTACTTAATACTTTTATTTTCGCTGTTTTTGTAGTCCCTTTGCAAACTTTCCTTGCCCTGGTGTTAGCTGTTTTAGTTAATCAAAAGCTTCGCTTTATCAATCTATTTCGTACTATTTATTTTAGTCCGGTAGTTACCACTATGGTGGTAGTGTCTATTATTTGGTATTTTTTCTATAATCCGGGAGAAGGTTTGATTAACCATATGATTAGTTTTATTAGTTTTGGAAAATTAGGACCCTATAGTTGGTTAAAAGATACTACCTTGGCTCTACCGTCTATTATGATATTATCTATTTGGCAGGGAGTCGGTTTTCAAATGGTAATTTATTTGGCAGGTTTACAGGGTATCCCTAATGAATTATACGAAGCAGGACGAGTTGATGGAGCTAATACCTGGCAACAATTCTGGCAGATTACCATCCCGCAATTACGTAACACTACAATTTTTGTAATCATTTCTACTACTATTTTGGCGTTCAAGTTATTTACTCAAGTTTGGGTCATGACTATGGGAGGTCCCCAGGGAGCTACTAAAACTATCATTTTGCTTTTATATGAGGAAGGCTTTAAAATGCTTCGCGTTGGTTATGCTTCAGCGATAGGAGTACTATTTTTTCTAATTGTGCTGGCTGTTTCATTGATACAAAGAATTTATTTAAAGGAAGAAAGGGCGGTGACATAAAGTGGCAAGCGTTGAGGTTAGGGGAAAAAGGTCTCAAAGATTTTCATTTAAATTCCGTAAAAACCTTTCTATAATCCTCAATTATGCATTATTGATTTTAATTGCTTTATTCTTCTTATTCCCCATAGTTTTTATGTTCGTGAGTTCTATTAAAAACAATGAGACCCAGATTATAAGAGATATGAGCAGTATATCAGCCTTTATTCCTTATGGAGAATTAGGACTCAAAAACTACTTTGATGTATTCAAACAAATGCCTTTTGGTCGTTTTATGTTTAATTCAGTTTTTATTGTGGGCAGTACAGTGCTTACCGGACTTATATTGAATAGCATGATTGCTTACGCTCTTGCTCGGCTGCGTTTTAGAGGCAGGGGATTTATCCTCTCTTTTATAATTGCCCTGATAATTATTCCCACCGAAGCTGTGGTAATACCTTTATTGTTAATGGTAAATCGAATCGGTTGGTTAGATAGTTATCAGGTTCAAATCGTACCTTTTATTGTTGACGCTTTTTCCATTTTTCTTTTTTATCAATTTTTTGTTGGTTTGCCTAAAAGTCTGGACGAAGCAGCAAAAATAGATGGAGCCAGTCCTTTTCAAGTTTATTGGAAAATTATTGTTCCTTTGTCAAAACCGGTTTTTGCTACAGTTGCCACTTTACAATTTCTTTTTCGCTGGGGTGATTTTCTCTGGCCTCTTATGGTAACTCGTGGCTATGAATATCGACCATTGCCTGTAGCAATTCAGCAATTCTTTAGCCAGGATCCAAAAGTATGGGGAGACATCTTTGCTTTTGCCTCCATGGTAACTATTCCTTCACTGATTATCTTCTTATTGTTCCAAAAATGGTTCATACATTCGGTAGCCTCCAGCGGTATCAAAGGATAGCAGTAAGCAGTATTTGCCACTGCTATATAAGAAGAAACATCTCATGACAATTTTTATCTAATACCAATAATTTCTCAGATTTTCTTATTATTTATATTTTAAGTCTTAAAATATAGGGGATAATCTGTTAGTATAATAGATATTATAAAATATATAAGAAGCTGATAAATCAGCTGAAGACTTGAGATGAACGGAGTATTAAAATGAATTATTCACCAGCGAATAGTTATATGTGGGATTTTTGGTTAGTGAAAAAAAAAGACCTTTATCATATCTATTATTTGCAGGCACCAAGAAACATACAAAATCCGGATAGCAGACATTCGGTTGCTTTTGTTGGTCATGCAGTTTCAAAAGACCTTGAAATGTGGAAGGAAGATAGAATTGTGCTTGAGGCAGGTCCGGAGGGAAGTTGGGATGACACTTCAATCTGGACGGGATCAGTAATCAAAAAAGACGATAAATATTATATGTTTTATACCTCTCGTTCTAAAAGAGAGGCGGGAAAAATCCAGAGGATCGGAATTGCAATGTCAGAGGACCTGTATGTTTGGGAAAAATATGAGAATAATCCGGTAATAGAAGCACATCCAAATTGGTATGAAAAAGCCGATATGTCAGAGAAAGGGATAGAACATTGGAGGGATCCATTTATCGTCTATAATAAAAAGGATAAATTCTATTATGCCTTTATCTGTGCAAGAGTTAATTACGGGGATTATAATGGAAGAGGATGTATTGCGAGAGCAAGATCTAAAGATTTGTTGGTTTGGGAGGTAATGAGTCCGGCAACAGATACCGGTAATTTTTACGAAATGGAAGTACCCGACCTTCACTTTAAAAACGGAAGGTGGTATCTTTTATTCGCTACAAATTCCGCTGCCTATTCTGAGAAACACAAAAAAGAAATATTGCCTTTCACTCCCCAGACTGGAACATTGTATTATCAATCAAAGACGCTTCTTAGTAAATTTAGGCCCTTGGATCACGCAGAAGTTTTACTTGATACCAAAACACAAACCTATACTGCGAGGGTTATTCAAGATAGGCAGGGGGATAATGTAGTTCTTACATGGAAAATAAAAGTAGAGGGATTTGATGGTTTTGCCGGATGTTTAGACAGACCCAGAAGGTTAAAATATATGCCAGACGGGACATTAAGGTGTTAATTACTACAATATTTGTTGAGTGAGGGAATGGATGATAAAAAAAATAGGCAATTATAAACATATTATCTGGGACTGGAACGGGACCTTAATCAATGATGCATGGTTAGCGGTAGAAGTAATGAACAAGATGTTAAAAAAACGCCATTTGCCCAGGATTGATTCAAAAAAATATAGGGAGATATTTGATTTCCCGGTAACAAAGTATTATTTAAAGCTCGGTTATGATTTTTCCCAGGAATCATTTGAGCGGCTTAGTGATGAATTTATCAGTGAATATTACCGGTGTTTTAATAAGTGTGAACTGTTTGATGAAGTAGAAGAGGTGCTGAAAAAGATAAAGGAGAGAGGAATATCTCAATCAATTTTATCTGCTTCAAAAGAAGACGTCCTGAAAGAAAAAATTAAACATTATGGCATAGATAAGTATTTTGATAGGATAATAGGCTTAGAAAACCACTATGCCGAAAGTAAAATCGAAAAAGGGAAAAAGTGGATAGACCAGCTAAATTTACATCCTCAAGAGGTACTTTTGATAGGGGATACTATCCACGATTACGATGTTGCCAGATGTATGGGCTGTGATTGTCTGCTGGTTGCCAACGGACATCAAAACTATGAGAGGCTTGCCGACCAGGCAGGCGTTGAGGTTATCAGCTCATTAAAAGAGATTACCATAAATACCTTAAAAAAAGATAGGCCGAAGATAGAATAATAGATATTAGCATAATCGGAAGGCCGATTTGAAAAAAGTCTTTGAAGGTTATTATCTGACCTTGCCTTTTTAGTATATTTACTCCCACTAAATTAGCGGCAGCTGCTATAAAGGTTCCATTTCCTCCCAGGCAGGCACCCAAGGATAAAGCCCACCAGACCGGGTTGAGATTAAAGGTAGTAACTGTTCCGATATGATGAATGACCGGAACCATGGAGATAGTATAAGAGATATTATTAACCAAAGAACAGGTGATTCCCGAAATCCACAAAACCGCCAAAGTGGTAAAAGTAAGATTTCCTTTGGTTAAAGTGACAATGATATTGCTCAACTCGCGAATAATTCCCACTTTTTCCACACCCGCTATTACGATGAAAAGTCCGATAAAAAAGAAGAGAGTAGACCACTCTACTTCCAGGAAAGTTTCCGCCGGATCTATATTGCTGACCAAAAGCAAGAGAGTTGCTCCGGCCAAAGCTACCGTAGCAGCTTCTAAGCCCAGATTATGATGGAAGATAAAGACCGATATCGTTAATAAAAAGACCAGGAGAGATTTTTTTAATAACACGGGGTCTTCAATTGCCTTCTTTTCATCGAATTTCTCTACTTTTTCCCAGGCTTCCTTAACATCTTGTGACATTTCCTTTTTGTAAAATAGCCTGACAAAGAAAGGCAGGAGAATTAACAACATCACGACAAAAGGAGCAAGATTTATAATAAAATCCATAAAGGAGAGATGGGCTGCACTTCCTATTATTATATTAGGGGGGTCCCCGATAAGTGTGGCAGTTCCTCCTATATTAGAGGCAAATATTTCAGATATCACCAAAGGCATGGGAGATATTTCTAAGTTTTCACAGATAGCCAAAGTGATGGGGACGATGAGTATGATGGTGGTGACATTATCCAGTATGGAAGATAGAGCGCCGGTAATAATGCTTAGAAAAAACAAGAGATAAAATATATTTCCGTGAGCCAGTTTAGATATTTTAATGGCCAGATATTGGAATAGCCCGGTTCTTTTGATGATTGAGACCATAACCATCATACCGGTCAGTAAGCCGATGGTATTAAAATCTATTGCTAAAAAAGCCTCCTCTTGGGTCAGTATCTTTAATAGTATAAACAGAAGGGCTCCGCTTAGGGCAATTACCGTGCGTTGAATCTTTTCCAGGCTAACAAATATAAGCGTAGATATGAATATTATTAAAGCTATAAGCGGTTGATTCATTTATTATTCCTTCCCCAACCTAACCTTCTTCCATAGCATATTTACATAGACAAGAGGGAGTGAGTATTCCTACTAATTTTCCCGCTCTTACTACCGGGACGATTCTCAGATCTTTTCTGAATAACAGATCTGCTGCCTGCGTCCTGCTGGTATCTTCTTCTACCGAATAGACTATAGTAGTCATAAATTCTTTTACCGCTAAATGAGCAATTTTTTTAGCTTGCCGGGAAAATTGATCAAAATCAGGGATAAAAGACGGATTTTGCAATTCTTTATAATAGCCGGGTAAACAGGCTTTGGCAATATCGCTTTCCGTAATTATTCCAATGACATTTTGATCGTTATCTACAACGGGTAGCCCTACCATACGCTGTTGGCTCATGATCTTTACGGCTTCTTTTATCGGGGTATTAGCCGATACGGAAGTTAGGTCTGGGATCATAACTTCTTTTATTTTCAAGTTTATCCCCCCTCTTTGATGGGTAATTTTATTTCATTATATTCCTTTTTATATTTTTCGCAAGCCCGAATAGTCGTTAGTCGTTAGTATTTGGTGAAGGAAATACGGAGAATAAATTTAAGATACAAAATGAGATCACTTTGGTCATTTCGCAATGACAGAAAAAAACAGATGGGTTTGATGAATCGACCTCTTGTAACTGAAAACCTTTTAAACTAACAACCAAATTGACTGGTCGACAGGAAAACTGGTAGATCGGCAGAATGAATAAACTCGCACTTCATAAATTGTATTTAAAACTAACAACTATTCACCATTCACTAACGACTAATAATAAAGTGTTTCAATAAAAAACAAAAATTTTATCTAATTTTATAAAAAAAAGAGGATTTTTGAAAAACTTGTAGAATATTTATATATAAATAAAACACCTGATTAATTTAAACTTGAAGAAAGGAGAGGCAAGAGTGAAAGCTTTATTTTTTGGAGAAATTCTCTGGGACATCATAGAGAACAAACCATATATTGGCGGTGCCCCCTTTAACCTCGCTGCCCATATGTCAAAAATGGGATTTGAATCGACACTTATTTCTTCTGTAGGCAGAGATGCTTTAGGACGGAAAGCAATCAAAGAAGCAGAAAAAAGAGGTATTCGTTCTTCTTCTATCCGGATCCACCCCTATCTGCCTACCGGAATTGTAGAGGTGAGCCTGGACGAAAGGGGTCATCCTACCTATCTAATAAAAGAAAATGTTGCCTGGGACAATATTATTTTAGATCAAGATCTGATCGACCATTTAAGCGAAAACGAATGGGAAATTTTCTGTTTTGGAACTCTCGCTCAAAGGACCAAAGAAAACCGGGAAGTGCTCAGCCAAATTATTTCTTGGGCGCACCCTAATTACATATTCTATGATATCAATTTAAGGCAAAATTACTACCATAAGGATTGGATTGAAAAATCTCTATGCCAGTGCTCAATAGTAAAATTAAACGATAGAGAGGCTCTTACTATTTCTGAACTCCTCTTCGGACAAACATTAAAACAAGAAAACCTTGCGGAGCTTATTTGTCGGGAATACCACCCTTCTATTGTCTGTATCACTCACGGGAAGAATGGCTCATCTGTTTATCGTAATGGCAAGATGGAAAAGGTACCGGGAATAAATGGGCCGGTAGCCGATACTGTAGGAGGCGGAGACAGTTATAGTGCAGGTTTTCTATTTTCTTATTTATGCGGAACCAGTATGTATGAGGCGGCAGAATTTGCAGAAATGGTAGGTAATTTTGTGGTATCCCAATCCGGTGCGGTACCAAAATATCCCAAATGGCTGGAAAAAGAGATAGAAAATTTAAAAAATAAAATAAAAAAATGACAGGACGAATTAGTAGAACACGAGTTCCTGTCGTAAAAAAGGGAGGACAAAATAATGAAATTAGAAAGTCTTGAATTTGAGAACAACGGATTTATTCCGGAAAAATTTACCTGCGATGGTGCAGACATCAATCCTGGTTTGATTATTGAAGATATACCTGAAGAAACAAAAAGATTAGCCCTCATTATGGAGGACCCTGATGCGCCGATGGGAACCTGGGTACACTGGGTGTTATTTAATATACACGTAATTGATGTGATAGAAGAAAATACCGTTCCCGGTACCCAAGGAACCAATGATTTCAGGAAATTAGAATATGGAGGTCCTTGCCCTCCTTCCGGTATTCACCGTTATTTCTTTAAATTGTATGCTCTCGATGAAAAGCTTCATCTGGAAGAGGGTTGTAAGAAGAAGGAATTGGAGGAGGCCATGGAGGGACATATTTTAGCTACAGCAGAATTAATTGGCCGATACCAGAGAGCGAAAAATAAAGAATAAAGGAAGTTAGAAATGATGAATAAACCAACAAAATGGATTCTATGTTTAGGATTGATTTTATTTGCGGCTGTTAATGGTTATGCTGCCGAGATTGAAGCGCAATCTGAGATTAGCGAGATTTGTGTCTATACTGATTCTGCTTTGATCAACCGGGTTACCCATCTTGAACTTAACCAGGGAACTTATACGGTAGTTTTTTCCAATATTATTCCTGAGGTTGACGAGAGTTCTTTAAGGGTTTCTGCGGAAGGAACAGCGCTCATCAAACTATTTGGAGCACAGGTTAAAAGAGAGTATTTAGAAGAAGTGCCTTCTGAAAGGATAAGGCAATTAAAAGAGGAGATCCAGAAATTAGAAGACGAGATGACCCGATTGCAAAACCTGAAAACCGTTCTCGCTGAGAAGAAGAAGTTTCTAAACTCTATAACTTTATTTTCCAATACGCAAATCCCTCAAGATTTGATAACCAATATGCCGCAAATAAGCGATTTGGAGAATATTCTTGGGTTTTTAGATACAGAATTAAAGGATATTTACAACCAGTCTTTGGATTGTGAATTTGAGATAAGGGATTTGAATAATAAACTGGATACTTTGAAGAGAGAATTGTCTCAGATATCCGGGATACAAAGGAAAATACAAAGATCAATTATGGTAGAATTGGAAGCTTTGAAAGAAGGGACTATAGACCTGAAAATTTCTTACCTGGTAGGAGGGGCTTCCTGGGACCCCATATACGATGCCCGCGCAAATTTCGAAAAATCCGAAGTAGAATTGGTTTCTTACGGAGTAATTAGACAGGTTACCGGCGAAGATTGGGTAGAGGTAGCTTGTGCCTTGTCAACCGCTAAGCCAAGAACCGGAGGAAATATGCCTTATGTTGATTCCTGGTTTTTAAGACCCTATCAGCCTGAAATAATTAGGGATAAAGTATCTATGGTACCGGCACCCGCATATCAAACGGAAGCATTTAAAAAAGGAGCAGAAACCTTGGAAGAGGTGGCCGAGTCAGAGATGAAATATGCCACTGCCGAAGAAAAAGGTATTGCAATAATCTACAATCTCCCTTCCAAAGTAAGTGTAAAATCTGATAAGTCGGAACATAAATTTCCTATATCTTCGCAAATCTTATCAGCCGAATTTGAATATTCAAGCTATCCCCGGGTTAGCCCCTTTGCCTACCTTGGTTCACGGGTTACCAACAGTGAAGATCTTCAATTGCTCGCTGGCCGGGTCAATATATTTTTAGAGGGTGATTTTGTGGGATTTTCCGGCATGGGCAATATTGCACCCAGCGAGGAGTTTGATCTGTATTTGGGGGTCGATGAAAATGTCAAAGTAAAAAGGGAATGCCTGGAGAAGAAAGTCGATGAAACGCTGATTGCCGGGATTCCTTCGCGGACCAAACGCACTACTTATAAATATAAACTTAGCGTAGAGAACTACAAATCTAAGAAGATCAAAGTAAAACTATTCGAAGCTATGCCGGTCTCCGAGGACGACCGAATTAAAATAAAGATAGAAGAGATAAGTCTTGAACCGGGAGTAAAAGACTGGGAAGACCGGAAGGGGATCTGGTTATGGGAACTGGAATTAGAATCCCGGCAAAAGCAGGAAATATTTTATACCTTTACCATTGAACATCCCCGGGATATGCAGGTAGAAGGCCTTTAGAGGGAGGCGATAAAGTAAATAAATTTATTCTGGATAGAACCCAGTGTGTGCATTAAAATAAAAAAGAAGTCTAAGGAGGAATCAAATGTTAAAAGTAAATAAAAATATATCCTTTGGGATTGTTATTGTCTGCATAATATTATTCCTTGGCAGTACCTGTGTGGCCGGAATGAGCTTACAAGAAGTGATTAACAATATGCAAAAAACTTATGAAAAACAGATGAAGGGAATTAATGATTATACTATCGTTCAAAAGGGCAGCGGAGGGGTGGCTGCTATGGCAGGAGAAACTACTATCTATTATAAGAAAGCGGAAATAAAAGGGGAAGTCATCTACAAAACCCGTACTGAATCAGAAGTAATGGGTATGGCTATAGTTACTATTTATGATGGAAATTATAATTGGACAAAAAATCCGATGACCGGGGAAATTGAGAAGAAAATATCTGAATATAATCCAGGACAGATCTGGAAAAATATAGATTTGAACAAGAGTAAATATTTAGGAGAGGAAGAGATTGACGGAGAGAAAACTTATATCTTACAAATTGATAATGCTCTGCAGGTGATGGGAAATACTCAGAATTTTTCTCCACAAGGGGAACAATCGGGAGGATCTGCGGAATCTTCAGGGAAGCTATGGATTAGCAGTAAGACCTGGATGCCTGTTCGTATGCTTATGGTAATGAAAGCAAAACCAGGGGCAGGAGCAGAAGGAATGGCTATGAATACGGAAATAACTACAGATTTAAAAGACTATCGGCAAGTTGGCACCATGCTTCATCCCTATCAGCTGGTTATGAATATGAAAATGGAAATAGATACCTCCGGTTTAAGCGAGCAAGAAAAAAAGGAACAAGAGCAGGCAATGCAGATGATGAAGTCCATGATGTCGGGAATGGGCTCTTTCAGCATAGATACGCTTGATGTAAAAGTTAATACCGGTCTTTCTGATGATCTTTTCGATGGGAGTAAGATGAAATAATTTGAAAAGATGCGGCTTGGGAATAAAAATATTTTCCGGAGGTTATCCGATAAAGGTAAGGGCAGCAAGTAGAGATAGAAAAGTAGTCAAGAGGAATAGTTCATGGATTTAGAAAAGAAACAAATTGAAATAATAGAACTATTGGCGGAACATGAGAAAGAGATTGGCCGCCTCTATAGAGAATATGCTCATCAATTTTCCGAACAAAAGGATTTTTGGTCTAAAATAGCAAGAGAAGAATTAGAACACGCTAGATGGATCTTCAAGCTTCACTCTAAAGCAAAGGAAGGGTCGTTGTTTTTTAAACAAGGAAGATTTAAAGTGGAAGCGATAAGAACATCACTGGAATACATTAAAAATCAAATAGCTGAAGCGCAAAACAATAAAATATCAAATAAATATGCTTTATCAGTGGCTCGAGACATCGAAAGTGGCTTGATAGAGAAGAAATTTTTCGAAGTCTTTGAGCCTGATTGCCGAGAAATTAAACAAGTTTTACTTGATTTAGCCGTGGCTACCGGGGAACATTATAATAGAATAGAGCAGGTTTGGAAGGAAACTATATAATCAGCCCGAAAGTAAGAGACTGATTTTTTAAAAAATATTTTTTCGGCAATGAAAGAAAGTTCCTCCCTTTCACGTATAAATAAGTGAATGACAAAAAAATTGTCAACAAAAATTTTAAGGAGGAACGAACAGAATGATAAGTAGAAGAATTTTAAAAACAGGAACTATCTTGCTGATCATCGCGCTGGCAGTAGGAATTTTCGCCGCTTTGGTTTTAGCGGACGGTAATGGATTAAAAGGAAAGGGGAACTCTTTCCAGGGGCAAAACCAAAATTGTGCAGACTGTATAGGGAGCCCAAATAATGGAATTAATGCTAAAATGGGGAATAATAAAAATGCACCCGATGAGGATGGAGATGGTATCCCCAACGGACAGGATACGGATTATGTACTGCATAATTGTGAGGAAGAATGTGATGGTACCTGTGAGGGTGTACCCCAGGGGAATGGTTGGAGAAGAAATTCTACAGATAATATTTCTGGATTACAAGTTCATATAAGTGGAATGGAAATGAAGACTATGACCATTGCCAAGATTGCTAATCTTTGGGGGGTAGATGCCAATCAATTATTAGAGGGAATTAAGAATGAATTTAAACTTACTAAAACCTATACTCTTAACAATACTATAGATGATTTAAGGGGAGAATATCGTTTTTCGCCTTACCAGATAATGGAGATTGTAGAAAGAGTAAAAACATTATCAGCCGAATAAATTTTTAAACTATCAAAAAAATAATTAATTTTAATGAATGAAAAAAGCTCCCTTACTGATAAGAGTAAGGGGGCTTTTTTGGTTGAAAATCATTTTCAAACCACAGATTGACAAAAAGATACAATTATAGTATCATAATAAAAGTGAAAGAGAGAGTTATAATAAGAGGCGTTTTTATCAAACAAGCAAAGGGTGATGGATAAGTGAAGTTTATTACCAGAAACACCGATTACGCGGTAAGGGCGCTTTGTTATATTACCGAACAAAAACAAGAAGTCATCTCCGGTGACCAATTAGTGGCATCATTGGAGATGCCCCGCCCCTTTTTGAGAAAAATACTACAAACTTTAAACAAAGAAGGGTTACTTAATTCATCTAAGGGCAAGGGCGGAGGTTTTGCTTTGGCTGCGTCTCCCGAGAAAATAACCCTATTTGATATCATGAAAATATTTCAGGGATCGATAAGATTAAATGAACATAAATTTAAAAAAAACGATTGTCCTTTTATCAACGATTGTCTTTTAAAGAAAAAGATAGACGAGATAGAACAGGAGGTTAAGGAAAAATTAAAATCCATAACCATAGCGTCTATAACAAAAAAGGAGGTAAAGGTAAATGACTAAGAAATTAGAGATCTATAAGTGTGAGGTTTGCGGAAACATTGTTGAGGTGCTGCATGAGGGGAAAGGAGCTTTAGTCTGTTGCGGACAGGAAATGAAGTTGATGAAAGAACAGACTGCTGATCAGACGACCGAAAAACATGTACCGGTGATGGAGAAAATTCCTTCCGGGATTAAGGCGATAATCGGCTCAACTCTACATCCTATGGAAGAGAAACATTATATCGAATGGATCCAGGTGGTTACTGAGAAAGGTACTTCCCGAAAATATTTGAAACCCGGGGATAAACCGGAATCCTTCTTTAAAGATGTGGAAGGATTGAAAAAGATTAGAGAATATTGCAATGTCCATGGTTTATGGGAACATACAGAAGGCAAATAATACGGGGATTGTAGGGACGTATCGCGATACGTCCCTACTACACCTTTTTTCATTTAAAATTTTAATTTTTTAAAGAGGGAACAAGAAAATGGATTTAAAAGCACTTTACAATATTAGTTATGGTATTTATATAGTCAGTTCAAAAAAAGAGAATCGTATCAATGGACAGATTGCCAATACAGTTTTTCAGACTACTTCCGAACCGGCTACTATAGCAGTTTGCATTAATAAAAAAAATTTAACCCATGAATTTATTACCAAAAGTAGGGTCTTTGCCGTTTCGGTATTAGAACAGGACACTGATATGAAATTTATCGGAAGATTTGGTTTTAAATCAGGAAGAGATGAAGACAAATTTAAGGGAGTAGACTATAAGATAGGGAGAAGCGGTTCGCCCATAGTTATGGAAAATACCTTGGCTTATATCGAGACAGAGGTAATAGGGGAAATGGATGCGGGAACTCATACCCTGTTTATCGGGAAAGTGGTGGAAGCAGAGAATATTAAACCAGGGAAACCATTGACTTATGATTATTACCATCAGGTGCAGAAAGGCGTTTCTCCCAAGAATGCACCTACTTATATTCCTAAAGAGGAAAAATCGAGGGAAAAAATAAATACAGAAAGAAAGGAGTTTAAAAAAATGTCTAAATTTAAATGTACCGTTTGTGGATATATTTATGAATCTGAAAAAGGAGATCCTGAATCAGGAGTAAATCCAGGAACTCCCTTTGAAGACCTGCCTGATGATTGGGTATGCCCGGTATGTGGTGCCAGTAAAGATGAATTTGAAGAGGTGAATTAGAAATGGCGGTAAAAAAGATAAAAAAAGATATTTACTGGGTAGGAGCAATTGATTGGGATAGAAGGCTATTTGATGAACTCATTCCCCTTCCCGAGGGTACCAGTTATAATGCTTATCTAATAAAAGGGCAAGAGAAAACAGCTTTAATCGATACGGTAGACCCGACCAAAGAAGATGATTTATTAGACAATTTGGATGATCTGGAGATAGAGCATCTGGACTATATCGTGGTAAATCATGCTGAACAAGACCATTCCGGGGCTGCTCCTCTATTATTGGAAATGTATCCAGAAGCAAAAGTGGTAACCAATGAGAAATGCAAAAACATGTTAAAAGATCATCTTTTTGTGACGGAAGATCGGGTAATAACCGTAAAAGATAATGACACTCTCGATTTAGGGGAAAAAACGCTGAGATTTATCATTGCTCCCTGGGTACATTGGCCGGAAACCATGTTAACTTATTTGGAAGAAGATAAAATTTTGTTCAGCTGTGACTTATTCGGAGCACATCTTGCCGAGAGTAATTTATGGGTGGATGATGAACCCAGAGTTTATTTTTCTGCCAAACGTTATTATGCAGAGATCATGATGCCTTTCCGTAACAATATCAAAAAGCATTTAGAGAGATTAAACGAATTGGAGATTAAAACTATTGCACCCAGTCACGGCCAGATCTATTCTCATCCGGAATTCATTTTGTCAGCTTACCAAGATTGGATTTCCGATGAGGTGGAGAATGAAGTAATCATTCCTTATGTCTCTATGCATGGCAGTGTCGAGGAGATGGTGTATATCTTAAGTGAAGAATTAATGAAAAAAGGGATAACGGTGAAACTATTTAATCTTTCCAGGACTGATATAGGCGCTTTGGCTATTGCCCTGGTAGATGCCGCCACTATTGTCATTGCCTCCCCTACGGTTTTAGCCGGTGCACATCCCCAGATGATCTCAGCAGTTTATCTGGCTAACGCCTTAAGGCCAAAATTAAGATTTGCCTCGGTTATCGGCTCTTACGGGTGGGGAGGAAAGATGCTGGAAAACATTAGTGCAATGATAGGAAATTTAAAAGTAGAGATTCTTTCTCCGGTGATCATAAAAGGCTATCCCAAAGAAGAAGATTATAATTCTTTAATAAAATTAGCCGGAGAAATAGCAGAAAAACATAAAAATTTATAAGGTTGGCAATCCCTAAAGCGCCACAAAATTATAAGGCAGTGGTATGTGGTATAATGAATGATAGTGACTCTGCTCTATAATTAAACTAAAGCTAATGGGTTTAAAAACACCTTTTAAAAAAATATTTTAGGAGGATAGAAAATGAAAGATCTAAAAGGAACAAAGACCGAGAAAAATTTAATGGAAGCCTTTGCTGGAGAATCCCAAGCCCGCAATAAATATACTTACTTTGCTTCCGCTGCCAAGAAAGAAGGATATGAGCAGATTGCTTCTATTTTTTTGGAAACAGCTGAAAATGAAAAGGAACATGCCAAGCTGCACTTTAAAGAATTATCCGGGATAGGAAATACGGTTGAGAACTTAAAAGCAGCAGCAGCCGGTGAAAATTACGAATGGACCGATATGTATGCTCGTATGGCCAAAGAAGCAAAAGAAGAAGGATTTGAAAAGATTGCTAAAATGTTCGAGGGAATTGCTAAAATTGAAAAAGGACATGAAGAACGTTATCGGAAGCTGTTAAAGAATATAGAGCAGGAAAAGGTATTTAAAAAAGAAGGAAAAATATTTTGGAAATGCCGGAATTGCGGCAATATCTATGAGGGGGAGGAAGCACCCGAGATCTGCCCGGTATGCAAGCATCCTCGAGCATATTTTGAAGTAAAACTTGAAAATTATTAAATTAAACCGTCATCAAAAATAGGTAAAAATATTTTACTATTTGGGGAGGATAAAGGTTAATATGGTCCAAGAAAAAAAAACTTTAAAAGAAAGAGTTGAAATTGCTTTAGAAAAGATAAAACCAGCCCTTCAGGCCGACGGAGGGAATGTGGATCTGGTGGAAGTTACCCCGGAGGGAATAGTAAAAGTTAAATTAACCGGTGCCTGCTACGGCTGCCCAATGAGCCAGATGACTTTAAAGATGGGCATCGGCAGGTCCTTAAAAAAGGAAGTTCCGGAAGTGAAGGATGTTGTAGAAGTATAAACATTTGAGGCTGGGGAAATTTCAGAAGTTCAATACAGTTTAGGAATACTCGAATATTTTTTTTACAAGTTAGATTACCTATTAATTCTTTTCTTTTTTAGTAAAATGGTTTATAATGGATGAAAATTATTTTCTATTTTCTATATTATATTTAGGAGGAGTTACTATGAAGAGATATTTGTTGTGTTTACTGGTTTGTTTATTCCTTTTTTCCTTCCACTTTATTTCCCTGGCTCAAGACCCTCTGACGGAAGCCGATGCACTTTTTGATCAGAAGACTGTAGATAGCATGTTTGCTTCCATTCCTCTTTATGTTAAGGCAGTGGAAGCCAATCCGGACAGTTATGAGGCCAACTGGAAATGTGCTCGGGCTTACCGGGAATATGCGGATTATAACCTTGAGCATGAATTAGAAGGGTGGAAAGACCTTTGTAAAGATTATGGAAAAATTGCTATGGGGTATGCAGAAAAAGCCATAGAGCTTGAACCTGATAAAGTAGAGGGACAATATTATTATGGATTGAGTGCAGCTACTTACTCTGACGGGGTTAGTATCCTTAGAGCCCTAAAAGAAGGATTAAAAGGAAGTACTCAAGATGCCTTTTATAAAGCCTATGATATAGACAAAATGTATGATATAGGAGGCCCAATGTTAGCTATAGGACGTTTCTGGCATCAACTCCCCATCCCTTTTAGAAATAAAAAAAGAGCTGAAAAATTTCTTGAAGAACATCATCAATACTTTCCTGACGATCCCGAAGGTTTGGTTTATTACGCAGAATTGCTGATAGATAGAGGGAAAAAGAAGGAAGCAAGACCTATCTTAGAGATGGCAATTGCCGGTGATGAACCCTACTACAGTAATTGGGCAAAAAGATTATTAGAAGATTTGTAATTTGGAAAAAGAATAAAAAAGAAGGGGGAATCATCCCCCTTCTTACTCTCTTCCTTCCGCTACCCTTTTGATTGACAAGGATATCAGCCAAAGGTTATTATAATAAAATCATGTTAATTAAATTTATTTTTTCTTACTATCAAAAAGCCCCCTTAAAAATGTTATTTGGATTTCTTATGCTGGTGGCGGTAGACATTGCCCAGCTTATCTCGCCCCGCATAGTCCAACGAGCGATAGATTATATTATTAGTATTTACAGCACCCCCGGGGACAGTTATGAATATCTGGGGAAATTTACCCTCTTAATCTTTGCCCTGGCTATAGCCATCGGGATTTTTAGATTTTTCTGGAGAATGATCATTATTGGAATGTCCCATTTTATGGAGATGGACTTTAAGAACAGGCTATTTAATCATCTGCTTTTGCTCTCCAACTCTTTTTTCACCAGAACAAAGATTGGGGATATTATGGCTCACATGACCAATGATATGACCGCAGTAAGAAGAGCTTGTGCCTTCGGCGTAATTGCCGGCTTTGATGCCGTCTTTCTTTTTTTAGCCACCCTGGTATTTATGTTAACTATTAATGCACGACTTACTTTTTATGCCCTGATCCCTCTTCCTATTATTGCCCTGATATCCTTATTCTTTGTCAAGCTATTATTCAGAAAGTTCAAAAATGTTCAGGAATTGTTTTCTCTTCTGACCGAAAAAGTGCGGGAAATGATATCCGGCATAAAGATTATACAGGCCTTTCAGCAAGAAGAGCCGGAATCTAAGAACTTTGACCAATTAAGCCGGGAGTATCTGGAGAAAAATATTTCCCTGATTAAAATTTGGGGAACCATGTACCCGTTGATATTTTTATTTGCCGAGGTCGGAATAGCTATTTTACTCTGGGTCGGAGGTCAGCAAGTGATCCTTAATGAGCTTACCATCGGTGAATTAGTTGCCTTTCTTTCCTATATGGGGATTATTGTCTGGCCGATGATGGCCGTGGGAATGGTGATCAATGTATATCAGCGAGGCAATGCTTCTTATAAGCGTATTCTTGAACTTCTGGAAGAAAAAGTGGTACTTTATGATGCCCCCGGTGCGGAGTATCATACGCTGAAAGGCAATATAAAATTGGAGAACATCCATTTTTCTTATAGGGAACAAGCTGTTCTCAGCGATGTCAATATTGATATACAACAAGGGCAGTTTATCGGCATATGCGGGAAGATAGGCTCCGGAAAAAGTATCATAGCCAGATTGATTTTGAGGATTATCCAGCCTCAGCAGGGAAGAATATTTTACGATTCCATCGATTATAGAAAGATCAGGATAGCTGCGGTAAGGGATAGCATAGGATATGTTCCCCAGGATTCTTTTCTTTTCTCGGACACCATAGAGGATAACGTTCGGTTTGGCAAGCCCGAAGCAACTTTAGAAGAGATAGTTCAAGCTTGCCGGGTGGCCTCGATAGATAAAAATATCAGGGAATTAAAGCAGCAATATAAAACACCAGTGGGAGAAAAAGGGGTTACCCTATCCGGGGGTCAAAAACAGAGGCTGTGTATTGCCCGGGCGATTATCAGGAGACCTCAAATACTTATTCTTGATGACGCTCTAAGTGCAGTGGATACTAACACCGAAAAGGAGATCATCCGAAATTTAGAACACTATTCTCAAGGCATTACTACCATTGTCATATCCCACCGTATATCTTCCTTTATCAAGGCGGATAAGATATTTGTCCTGGATAAGGGAAGAATTGAAAGCAGCGGCACTCATCGGGAACTGATCAAAAAATCTGATATCTATAAAAGTATTTATAAAATTCAAAAATTGGAAGAATAAAGATGAAAGAAGAAAAATTATATTCTGGTCTGGACAGAAAGATATTTTCCAGACTATGGCAATATGGAAAACCTTACGCCGGGAAGATTATCATCATCTTCCTTCTTATTCTTGCCATAAGTGGTATAGAGATTACCCTTCCCTTAATTACCAAAAATGTGGTCGATAATTATATTGAAAAAAGTTATTTAAAGTTAATTCTTAATGATAGAACGGTGGAAGTTACCGACCGCTATATAGCCTACCGGGTGAGGTCTAATAGCTTTATTTTCATTCCCTCGAACTTGTTAAGCAAGGATGAATACCTGGAGCTGCAGAAAGATTCGCTCATCCTGCCGGAAAAATATTTTATGATCAGGGAGGAAGAAGAGCTAAATAAATTGAAGCAATATCAACTTAACCTGGTCAAAACGGATAAAGGCTATTTTGTCCCTTATAGAGAAATGCAAAATATTCCCTCGGATAATCTTAAAATCTTAAGAGTTGATGATTTAAAAATGGTTAAATTATTTGCCCTATTATATGTAGGGCTCCTACTGGTATCTTTTGTTTTTAATTATCTTCAGGTAGTAATGATGGCAGTGGTCAGTGAAAAGGTCATGTATGACCTAAGGGGCAATCTGATAAGACATCTGATGTCTCTTTCTCTGAACTTTTTTAATAATAATCCTATCGGTAGATTGGTAACCAGGCTAACCAATGATGTTGATGCTTTAAGAGAAATGTTTACCGATGTCTTTGTTTATTCTGCCAAAGATCTTATTATGGTAATAGGCATACTGGTGGTAATATTCAAACTATCACGCCGATTAAGTTTGATCATATTTATTCTTATTCCGGTCATGATGATGATACTCTACTTTTTTCAGAGATATGCTCGGGAGGCTTACGGAAAAGTAAGAATTGCCCTGGCTAAAGTAAATAGTTTTCTATCAGAGGCAATTTCGGGAGTCTTACTGATTCAGACTTTCAATCAAGAGGGTAGGTCTGAAGATAATTTTAATAAAACCGGGATGAATTATTATCGTGCCAATATGTATCAACTGTTGATATTTGCCATATTCAGGCCATTAATTGATGTGTTATCTTATTTTGCCCTAGGTGCCTTGATATATTTTGGGGGTAAGGGAGTACTGGGAGAGGAAATTTCCCTGGGAGTGCTTATTGCTTTTATATCTTATATCCATATGTTTTTTAGGCCGATTTTTGATTTTTCGGAAAGATATAATATATTACAATCCGCTATGGCTTCATCGGAGCGAATATTTTTACTTTTTGAGGAGGATGACAAGATACCTTCTCCTGAAGTGCCTGAGCATCCTGGCAAGATAGAAGGGAGGATAGAGTTTCGAGGAGTATCTTTTGAATATAAAGAAGGGGAAAAGGTTATTGACCGGGTCTCTTTTATAGTTGAACCAAATGAATCGGTTGCTTTTGTGGGGGCGACCGGGGCAGGGAAAACAACCCTCATTAACCTTCTTTTAAGATTCTATGAACCTACCGAGGGGGAAATTCTTATTGATGGAATTAACCTGAAAGATATGGATTTAAAATTTTTAAGGAACTATTTCGGATTAGTCTTGCAGGACGTTTTTATGTTTGCCGGGGACATTAAATATAATATTATCCTTAATAATGAAATAGAGGATAATAAGATGATCGAATATGCAAAATATGTTAATGCCCACCAATTTATCAGTAAATTGAAGAAAAAATATGAGAACATAGTTTCCGAAGGAGGGTCAAATCTTTCCACCGGCCAAAGGCAGCTCATTGCCTTTACCCGGGCACTGGCCAAAGAACCCAGAATACTCATCCTTGATGAGGCTACCAGCAGTATAGACAGCGAAACCGAATATCTTATTCAGGATGCCATAAAAAAAATTATGAAAGGCAGAAGTAGTATCGCCATCGCCCATCGATTATCTACCATTCAGGATGTTGATAGAATATATGTTATGCATAAAGGTAAAATCGTAGAAATGGGAAATCATTCGCAGTTAATTGCCAAACGAGGTTATTACAACGAGCTGTACAAATACCAATACCTAAAAACATAGCAGACGATAGCCGTTTTCTGTTATGATGATAGTAATTTAATAAATAAGGAGAATAAACCAATGCAAATAATATTTATTTCCGGACTGATCGGGTTCGGTACAGCGGTCATTATATTTATTATTTTTTGGATTTTTAAATTAAAATACAGTGCACCGGGCAGAACAATAAATATCCATACTTCTCTTGAAGAACTTCGCTCGGTAGGAGAATTGGTGGTATTTAAAGTGGTTACCAAAGAGATTGTTACTACTTCAATGCACTGGTTGGGAGAGAAAGGGAAAAAATATTTCCAATGGTTAATTTCCACTAAAAAGATGGCTATGATTTTCGAATTTGATATAGATTTCAGATATAATCTTCGTAGTTCGGACTTTGTTATTGAGGAACAAGGGGAAAAGAATTTCCGATTAAAAATGCCCCAGTGCTTTTACGAAGTTCATATCAGAGATATCAGTTTTTATGACGAACAAAATGCAAAGTTTCTTCCCTGGTTACTTCCTGACCTCCTCAATCGGGCTTTCGGTTCAGGATTCAATGAAAGCGATAAAAATTTGCTTCTGGAAGAGGCTAAATATCAGGCCACCCAAATGGCTGATCATTTAGTACGGAAAATGCGTTCGGAAGTAGAGAATTCTGCTCGGCAAACCCTAGAGGCTCTAAGTAAAAATTTTGGAGCAGAAAAAGTTGCCATAGATTTTACTGATTCAAAACTGATCCAATCCCAGCTTGGTCCCATCCTTTTAGGGGAAAAAAGTAAAAAATAGCTTTATTTAAATAAAGGAGCAAAATATGTTCAAAACCATCAACTCTGTTTGTCCCAAGGATTGCTTTGGGTCCTGTTCATTGGAAGTTGAGGTAGAAAAAGGAAGGATAACAAAGGTAAGGGGAAATCGTAATAGTCCGGTGAATAAAGGAAGAATATGTTCTAAAGGGAACCACTATCCCAATTTGCTCTATAGTTCGGAAAGATTATTATATCCCTTACAAAGAGTTGGCAAGCGCGGCAGCGGCGAGTTTAAAAGAATAAACTTGGAACAGGCTTTAGATATCCTATACCGAAAGCTGAGAAATTTTAAAGAGCAATATGGACCGGAATCGGTTTTATATTTTAATAGATTTGCTAATTTGGGAGTGATGAAAAATTGTGCTTATGGTTTCTGGTATCAATTTGGCGGCTTTACCAGCACATATGGCGGACTATGTGATACTGCAGGCCAGGAGGCCATCATTTTAACTTATGGAGAAGTAAAACATAATAAGATTTCTGACCTGGAAAACTCAAAATTAATCATCTTATGGGGTTCAAATCCAGCCCATACCAATGTTCATTTAATGCATCACCTGAACCAGGCAGTAGATAAGGGAGCGAAATTAATAACCATAGATATTCGGGAAAATGAATCAGGAGCCAAAAGCAGCCTTTATTTAAATCCTCGGCCGGGAACCGATGGCTGCCTTGCCCTGGGGATAGCCAACCAGCTTATTAAAAATAATATCATTGATGACTATTTTATTGAGCAACATACTTTTGGCTTTACTGAATTTAAGGAATTGGTTCAGGATTATTCCTTGGAAAAAGTGTCGGCTATAACTGGAGTCCCTATCGCTAAGATTAATCGTTTGATCAATGAGCTAAAAGAAAATCCCCGATATGCTCTTATCTGCGGAATAGGGATTCAAAGATATACCAATGGGGGTCAGACTACCAGAGCCATTGCTCTTTTGCCGGCGTTGACCGGAAGTATCGGTAAAAAGGGCTGCGGTTTTTACTTCAGCGACAGGCAGGTACCCGAATTAAATTGGCCTTTTTCCCCGCCCAAACCCCAGAGGATCCGTCATTCTATAGCGGTTGCAACACTTGCCAGTAAATTGGATCGGCAAGCCGATCCTCCGATAAAAGCTTTGTGGGTTGAACAGGCTAATCCTATGACCAGCAACCCCAACACCAATCTCCTTGCCCTGGCGATGAATCAACTGGATTTCATTGTGGTGGCCGATCTTTTTTTAACCGATACCGCCAGGATGGCAGACATTATCTTGCCGGCAGCTTCGATGTTTGAATACTATGACTTGATTATCGGGTACGGTCATTCTTACCTTCAATTACAGCAAAAAATAATCGAACCGCCAGGTGAAGCCAAACATGAAAGTGAGATCTATCGGCTTTTAGCTAAAAAGTTTGATTTCAACTTAGATTATTTACCGGTAAATGATTTGAGTACCATTGAAAAAATAATTAACAGCTCTCATTTAGATATGGATATCGATAAACTAAAAGATACGCCCTATCTTTACCCCGGATATCAAGAGAGGGCTTTTAGTGACCACAAATTTAATACTCCTACCCGAAAAATAGAATTTATCAGCCAGAGAATGAAAGATAAATGGGGCAAAGACCCCCTGCCAGCCTATAGGGAACCGGCAGAAAATAGGAATAGCTCTCCCGATATCTTTAGTAAATATCCTTTATCTTTGATCACCAGCCATGCCTGTGATAAAATGAATTCTCAATTTTCAAATCTATCTACTCTGAAAGAAGAACCTTTTGTCTGGATCAATCCTCAGGATGCAGCTAAAAGAGGAATTAATGAAAATGATAGGGTACAAGTCTATAATCATAGGGGGAATATAACTTTAAAGGTTTTTATTACCTCAAAAGTCGCACCGGGAATAGTGCATGCTTATTTTGGCTGGTGGGATGGAGTACACCAAGCCAACCTCAATAAACTCACCGGAGAATATATCAGTGATATAGGTTATGGGACTGCTTTCCATAATTGTTTAGTTGAAATTCAAAGAGCGTGAAAATACAAAAAAAGAAAAAAGAACAGAAGACGGTTTTCTGTTCCCGGAGGGATTTAGTGAAATTTTTAGATTTAGTAAAAAAAAGACAAAGTGTAAGAGAATATTTGGATAAAGCTGTTGAGCGGGAGAAGATTGAGAGCTGTCTGGAGGCAGCGCGGCTTGCTCCTTCAGCTAATAACTCTCAACCCTGGAGCTTTATTGTAATAGATGACCTGAAACTAAAAGAAGCAGTAGCAAGAAAAACGTTTAATAGAGTGATATCTTTCAATCGATTTTCTTTGCAAGCACCTGCTTTAATTCTTTTACTTTCAGAAAGACCAAGTTTTTTTAGTAGAATTGGGAGCATACTTAAGGATAAGCAATTTAGTTTAATCGATATCGGAATTACTGCCGAGCACCTTTGTCTTCAGGCCACAGAAGAAGGCTTGGGAACTTGTATGCTGGGATGGTTTAATGAAAAGGGGGTCAAAAAACTGGTTAATATTCCCCCACAAATAAGAGTTGAACTTATTATAACTATAGGCTATCCGATGTCTGACGAAATACAACCTAAAGAACGCAAAGAAATAAATCAGATCAGAAGTTATAATAGTTATGAGTTATAGAAATGAAAAAGACTAATGCCTCCAGAATTTTAGATAAATTAAAAATTCCCTATGAAATTTTAAAATATGAAGTGGACGAACAGAACCTCAGTGCAGAAAATGCCGCTCAGAAAATGGGGCAGCCCTTAAAACAGGTATTTAAAACACTGGTAATTCGAGGGGATAAGACCGGAATTTTAGTGGCCTGTATCCCCGGAGGAGCGGAACTTAATCTGAAAGCCCTTGCTTCTATAAGTGGAAACAAAAAGGTGGAAATGGTACACTTAAAAGAGGTAAAATCATTAACCGGTTATGTTCGAGGAGGCGTTTCTCCTTTAGCATTGAAAAAAAATTACCCTACTTATTTTGATGAAAGTGCCTTCCAATTTCCTTTTATCATATTCAGTGCGGGAGTTAGGGGTTTACAATTAAAAGTTGATCCTAATCATTTATTAAAAGCATTGCAATTAATTTCTGGCAAATTAGCTGTGAAATAATGTTTATCCCTCAAGGGTCATCCCCTATTACCGGAAGAGAGTAAAATTTATGCATCCATTTTTAGCTCCCCTAAAGGAGATCTGCCGGGAGAATCTCACCGGTAGTAAAAATTTAATTATGCCTTCTTACCTGGATGGCAATACCCTTAAAAAAAGCTTATCCCGAGAAGGTTTTTTTGCCTTGAACTTTAATATCACTACACTTTTTGACCTGGCCAGAGATCACTGTAATGATCAACTCTTGAAAAATAAATTAAAAATTTTAGATCATGCCTTAGGCCAGATATTTCTTTTTCAGATATTGAAAAAATTATCCCGGAAAAAAGAACTGAAGTATTTTCAACTGCCTGCCTTTTCGCCCGGAATCAGCCGCTCGGTGTATCTGGCAATAAAAGAATTGAAGGCAGCCGGATTCTCTTCTCAAAATTTTCCCCACTCGGCTATGATTAATTCCCACAAGAGTGAAGACCTGCGGAAGATAATAGAGGAGTATGAGAAAATATTAAAAGAGCAAAATTATATTGATGAAGCGGATGTCTATCTTCTGGCCATTAAATCCCAGAAAAAGGATCAGCAGAAAAAAGAGATCTTCATCGTCCCTTCTAATATCGAATTAAATTATCTGGAGCAAATCTTTTTCCGGAAGATGATATTACCGGGAGCAAAGGTGATTACCTTACCTGCCCCGAAAAACTTAAAGAAACCGGCTTCTTTTTATTTTTTCCAGCCGGTTAAGGAAGAAGAAAATTATCAGGAAAGTCTGCCTCAACTGCCCCGAAAACCGGAAATAGAGTTGATCCAATCCCAGGGAGAATTTAATGAAGTAAAAACAATTATCCGAAAGATCAAATCCCAAAATATTCCCTGGGATGAGGTAAGTATCTTTTATACAGTGCAAGAACCCTATTCCCAATATCTTTATCAGCTGTCCAGACAATACTCTTTTCCTATCACTTTGGGCAGTGGTATCAGCATTAAAAACGCTTCTCCGGCGAAACTGTTTTTTGCTTTGATTGATTGGATAAGAGATAATTATAGTATCGCAAAATTATATTTTTTGCTTACCGGAGGTAATTTTGAGTTTAAAAATCAGCAGTTGGATGCGGATATGCCCACTCCCCAAGAAGCGGCTTCTTTACTGCGAAATTCCCCTATTGGGCATAAAAGGGATCGATATATTAAGGGCTTGAATTTTAGCATTAAACAGTTAAAAAAAGAGATCAAGCAGGTGTCCGAAAGCAGGAAAGAGAAGGTGGATAAAAAGATAAAAGACCTGATTCGGATCAAGGAATTTATTTCCCACATTTTTCATGAAATACCTCAAGAAAATTTTGATTATACTGTCTCAGCAAAACAGATTGCCCGGGGGCTTATAAGTAGTGTGACCCATTACAGCAGGATAGATGAGGCGTGTAATTTAGACCAGGAAGCGCTGACAAAAATAAAAGAACGGTTGACTGTTTTTATAGAAAGTGAAGCTCCTTTTCCCGATATGCCCTTAAATGAAGCCCTTACTCTGATAGCAGATCTCATCAAGAATGAAAGGATTAATTGCTCGGAACCAAGAGGGGGTTTTCTGCATACGGCCAGCTACAAAAAAGGAATTTGGCTTGATCGTCCCACTAATTTTATTATAGGAATGGATGCGACTAAATTTCCTGATTCATCTTCAGTGCATGACGGATCTATCTTGCTAGATAGCGAGAAAAAAAATACCGGCCGCATGAATCAGGATAAAGGGAAAGATCAAGAAAGCCGATATAAAATGCTTCAATTGCTTACTTCTCTTAAAGGCAAAATTATTCTTTCCTATTCCCGTTACGATACCCGGGATAATCGGGAATTATCCCCCTCCGGATTAATGCTGCAGCTGTACCGTTTGATATCCGGAGATAAGGAAAAGGATTATTCTGATTTTTATCGAAGTTTTCATGAGACCTCCGGGTTTATTTCGGGAAAGCCTCAGGAAATTCTTGATGCCGCAGACTGGTTCTTATATTCTATCAGATATAATTCTTCAGATCTTACTTCCCTTTTTGAAGATCTTTATCCCGCTCTATCCGAAGGTTTTTATGCCGCTCGACAGAGAGGAAAAGAAGAACTCAATTGCTTCAACGGAAAAGTAAACAGTGACCCGAAATGGGTAGACCCCCGCCTCAACCGGGGGCTGGTGGTTTCCAGTTCCAGATTAGAATTGATTGCCTTTTGCCCCTATCTGTATTTTTTAAAATTTATCTTAAAAATAACGCCGCCGCAAGAGATGATCGAAGACCCGGGGGTATGGCTGAACCCCTCTGAAAAAGGTATTGTATTCCATCAAATTTTTGAGCAGTTTTATAAAAAGTTAAAAGAGCGCTCACCAACCGGAACCTTTGTCTTGCCATCTTATACCGATCATTGGCCTATTTTAGAAGCCCTTACTCTTTCCCGGCTGAAACAAACCAAGAAGAGGTTAGCCCCTCCCAGCAATCTGATCTATCAGCACGAGTGCAAAGAAATATTAAATTCCTGCCGCTTCTTTCTCCATTGCGAAGAAAAGAAATACAAAGGAGAAATACCAGTTTATTTGGAACTTGCTTTTGGCACCCGGGATAGCAAGAACCGGGAGTTAGGCAAGATAAAAGCAGTGGAGCTATCTCTGCCCAGTGGAAAATCGATCAGTTTTCAGGGAAAGATTGACCGAATAGATAAAATAGGCGAGGATACCTATCGCATCATTGATTACAAGACCGGTACCCCTTATGAATTTAGTCGAAGTAAATATTTTCAAAACGGAAGACAGATTCAACATGCCCTCTATGCCTTGTCCCTAAAAAAGATCTTGGTTAAAGCGGGAATATCTGCCTGTCCTAAGATCCCAAAAGCAGGTTATTATTTCCCTACATTATCTGGCCAGGGAAGGCAATATTTTTACGATGAAGAAAAAAGAGATCAAGTATTGGAGATCATTGATTTGTTGCTGGATAGTGTTGCTCAAGGAGATTTTGCCATGACTCAAAAAGCAGATGATCTGAAGTGTGCCGATTACCGGGATATCCTGGAACAAAATCAAGTGATGAAAGTAGGCGGGAAAAAAGGAGAAAAATATAGCCAAGAACCCGCTCTGGATAATTTAAGGAGGCTGCAAGAAGAATATGAATGATCATTCCCCCCAAAAATTAATTGATCAGGAAGCTCGGGAAAAAATTGTACAAGAATTAAACACTAATATTTTAGTCGAGGCAAGTGCCGGCTCGGGGAAGACTTCCAGCTTGATCCAGCGTATGACTGCTTTAATTAAGTCGGGAAAATTTAAAGTGGATGAAGTGGCCGCTATTACCTTCACCAGAAAAGCAGCAATCGAATTAAAAGAAAGGTTTCAAAAAAAAATTGAAGAGAGTTTTCGTGAAACAGAAAACCAAAAGGAAAAGGCTTATTTGCGGGAAGCCCTTTCCAATATTGAGCACTGTTACCTGGGGACTATTCATTCTTTTTGCGCCCGCCTATTAAGGGAAAGGCCGATCGAAGCCGGGCTCGACCCGGAATTTGCCGAGCTGGATGACCTTGATGATATTTTATTGAAAGAAGAAGCCTGGAAAAGGTATCTGCTTAATCTTAAGATAGAAGAATCTCCTTCTCTCCTCCATCTGGAAGAATTAGGCATAAAGCCCTCCGAACTGACCGATTGTTATAAAACGCTGTGCGCTTATCCGGAAGTTAATCCTTCTTTCCCCGTTTTACCAAAACCGGATATAAAAAAAGCGGTCAAAGAGATCATATCTTTTAGTGATGAAGCCAGCCCATATATCCCGGAGGAAGAACCGAAAATGGGTTATGATCAATTACAAGAAGCCGTTTTAAGCGTTAAAAGGATGAAGGGGTTTTATGATTATATGAGAGAAGATTTTAATCAGATAAAATTACTGGAAAATTTTGCAGGTGATTTTAGCCCTAAATCGAACCATATTACTTTAAACCGCTGGACTTCCAAAGAAAAGGCCAAAGAGTATAGAGATTCCCTTGTTTTAGAACTTCAGGAAAAAGTGATTAATCCGACCTTGCAGCAATGGCGGGAATATTGTTATGCCGATACCATCAAATTCCTTCTGCCCGCAGTGGAATATTATCACCAATTGCGCCAGAAGATCTCGATGCTTAATTTTCAGGATTTGCTCTTAAAGACCTCTCAGCTATTAAGGGAACATCCTGAAGTACGCCAATATTTTCAGCAAAAATATAAATGCCTGCTGGTAGATGAATTTCAAGATACCGACCCTATTCAGGCAGAAATAATCTTCTATCTTACCGGTTCGGATTTTAAGGAAAAGAACTGGACTAAATTGATACCGCATCCCGGTTCCTTATTTGTGGTAGGGGATCCCCAGCAGTCTATCTATCGCTTTCGTCGGGCAGATATTGCCATCTATAATCGGGTAAGGGAGTTGATTGAAAGAAGCGGAGGAAAGGTTTTAAAATTGCAGGCTAATTTTCGCTCGCTGCATTCTATCGGTTCTTATCTCAACCCTCTATTTGAAGAATTATTTTCCGGTGGTCAGGAAAAATTTCAGGCGGTATATTCACCGATGCAGACCATTCGGGAAGATGACCCAAACCATTATCTTTCCGGGGTAAGGCAGCTCATTATTTCAAAAGAATCCAACAAGAATGATACGATCCGGCAGGATGCCCAATTGATTGCCCGGGTTATTCGTCTTATGGTCGATAAGGGATTTCAATTAGGGCGGACCGAAGAAGAGATAAAAGCAGGTACTTCACTGCAAGCCACTTATAAGGACTTTATGATCCTTCTACGCTATAAAGGAGGGATGGATATCTATGCCCGCACGCTGGCAGAGCAGGGAATACCCTTTACGATCTCAGGATACGCCTCTTTAAATGCATCCCCACAGGTAAAAGAATTATTAAAGTTATTTCGCTTACTGAGGGATATAGAAAATCAGGTGCTGATCATCGCCGTTCTGCGCGGGATATTCTTTGGATTTTCTGATGATGACTTATATCATTTTAAAGAATCAGGCGGAGAATTTGATTTTTATGAAAAGATACCGGAAAAGCTAAGTCCAAAACTAAAAGAGAATTTTAGGAGAGTTTTTGGCCGGCTGAGACAATTCCATCTCTGGTCTCAAGAACTGCCACCGGTTACAACAATGGAAAAGATCATGATTGATTCAGGCTTACTTCCTCACTCCTGTTTAGAAGGTTATAACCTAAACCGATGCGGGGAGCTCTATTTTATTCTGGAGAAATTAAGAAAAGCAGAGACAGAAGAAATGATAGGATTTGCTGCCATGGTAGACCAATTGGAGAAGATGTTAGAAGCCGGGATCGAAGAGGAATTGGATATACTAACCGAAGAAAATACTGTCCGGATTATGAATTTACATAAAGCTAAAGGCCTGGAATCTCCGGTAGTATTTTTAGCTATTCCTTATAATACTGCTGTCCATGAACCAACTTATCATGTGGAAAGAACGGGAGAGCAACCGTACGGCCATTTTTTGGTATGCCGTTCCAATGCTTACCATAAAGGGAAAAGATTAGCTCAACCTAAAAATTGGGATGATTATGGTCAGCTTGAGACCTCTTACCATGAAGCAGAGGATATCCGACTGCTCTATGTAGCGGCCACCCGGGCTAAGAATCTTTTGGTTATCAGCAGTTTAAATCATAAGGGCAATAAGCATAATCCCTGGCAGCCTTTATTGAAAAATATGAGAGATGAGATGAATATCGCTGTCCCGGAAGCGGAATTGTTGTCTCCGGGGGAAATGGGGGAAATAGAAGGAAAAGGAAAAGAAAAAGCCAAAGAAAAAGAATCTTTGCTTGAAGATTATGCAAAAATGCAAAAGGAATGCGGGCAATGGCTGAAGGATCTATCTAAAATTAGTTATGATGAGAAGACCCCGACGGATTTTAAGGATGAAGAAAAACACCTAAAGATTACTACCATTGATGTTGGCGGGACTGCCTGGGGGACTGCCGTTCATAAAATCTTTGATTATTTAGTGAAGAAAGAGCCTGATGAACAGTTATTGTCTTTACAGATAGAAAAAGTTCTGGAAAATCAGGGAATATCTCCCCGGAGAAAAGCAGAATTAGAAGAGCTGGTCAAAAAATTTAAAGTGAGTGATTTATTTAAGCGTCTAAAAAAAGCAGAGTTTAAATATAGCGAAGTCCCCTTTACACTCCATATCGGACCCGCTCATCCTCTTTTTAGCCAATTAGAGGGTCATGATTCCTGCCCTATAATCCTGTCTGGGACGATCGACCTGGTCTTTAAGGAAGCCGATGGCTGGGTAGTGATCGATTACAAAACTGATCGGCCCGAACAGGAGAAGGATTACCCTAAATTAGTCGAGGTCTATCAAAAGCAGATCACTCTTTACCACCGGGTATGGCAGGAAATCTCCGGAGAGCCCGTGAAACAAACCAGCATATATTTTGTAGGAAAATGATACAGGGGACGGTTCTCTGTATCAAAAGATAAAAATATATTAATATGATATTATGATATAATGTTAAATAATAAAATCAATTAAAGGTAGCACGAAGATTATTATGCCAAGAAAAGCTCGAAAATTAAGTTCAACAAATATTTATCATGTTATGATTCGCGGCAATCGGAAACAAGATATATTTTTAGAAGATGAGGATAGATTCAAGTTCATAAAAGTACTGAAAAAAGTAAAACAAAAAAGGGAATATATAATTTATGCTTATTGTTTAATGAATAATCATGTCCATCTGTTAATTAAAGAAAAAGATGAACAGCTTTCCCAGACAATGAAAAGAATAAATGTGAGCTACGTGAATTACTTCAATAAGAAATATCAGCAGATTGGTCATCTTTTTCAAGATCGTTTTAAAAGTGAACCAATTGAAAATGAGAATTATTTATTGGCAGTACTGAGTTATATTCATAACAATCCATTAAATGCCTTTATGGTTAATAATTTAGAAGAATATACTTGGAGCAGTTACTGTTTGTATATTGCAAAATTACCGCAGAAAAACTTTTTAATTGAGCTTGAACATATATTATCTTTATTTTCTCCGGATAAAGACAAAGCGATTGATTTATTTGTTCGATACCATCATCAGAATAGACTAGAAAAAAGCAATATTATTGAATTACCAGAAGAAGACAAGAAATATAGCCACAGTTTGATTAATGAGAAAGGAGCAAAGCAATATATCCAAAATTATTTTAAAGAATATAACTTTGGTTTATCTAATTTAAAAGAAAGAAAGTATCAATTTCATAGAAACAAACTGATAAGTTATTTGAAATTGAATTCTAATTTATCCATTCGAGAGATAGCAAATATTTTGAGAGTTAGCCCGGTAACAGTTCAAATAATAAAATAATAAAATGATACAGAGAACCGTCCCCTGTATCAGAATGGGGTGATGATGCTTTAAATGAAAATTCAAATCAAATATATAAATGGTATCCGCTTCAAGCGTTTTATTATCACTTCCGCCCAACGTATCAATCAGATGGAGCAGTATCTGAATGATATTAATGTTTTTCCGGTAGCTGATGGAGACACCGGTACGAATCTGGCAGCAACCATGAGCAATATTGTAAAAGAGGTAAAAAAATGTAAAGATGCTTCTTTTGCCAGGGTTAGCAGCGTGATTGCCGATTCGGCTTTAATGGGAGCACGTGGTAACTCTGGAGCAATCTTGGCTCAATTTTTTCAAGGCCTGGCAGAAGCAACCCAGGATAAAGTACGTCTTAGCACAGAATCCTTTGCTCAAGCAGCTATCAAGGCTGCGGAACAAGCCCGGAAAGCCATTTCTCAGCCTCAAGAAGGAACAATTATTACGGTAATGAAAGACTGGGCGGAGCATCTGGTAAAAAATGCTCCCTATACCCCTGATTTTGTGGAACTTTTTAAAAAATCATTATCGAAAGCAAAGGAATCCCTGGCTAAAACGCCCGATAAACTGCTGCTATTAAAAAGAGCAGGGGTAGTTGATGCCGGAGCTCAGGGTTTCGTTAATATCTTGGAAGGGATCGTTAATTTTATTGAATACGGTAAAGTAAGATCATTAGAGGTACTTAGCTCTACCGGCGAGAGAATAAGGAGTTTTAATTTAGATAAAATTGATTCCGGAATTAATTTCCGGTTCTGTGCTGAATGCTTGCTGGAAGGAATTAACTTAGATCTGGGAACAGTGAGGCAAAAACTTTCCTCCCTAGGAGATTCACTGATTATTGCCGGCTCTGAACACAAAGCCCATATCCATATTCACACCGATAACCCCGAGGATGTATTTACTGAATTGTCTGAATGCGGAACTATCGTGAAAACCAAAGTTGATGATATGCGTAAACAACATACCAAGATTAAAGCGGATGCTCACGGAGAAAGTATAGGATTGGTTACCGATTCAACTTGTGATTTACCGCTGGAGATCATTAAAAAATATAATATTAAAGTTGTACCCGTCGTGATTCAGGTTGGGGAAAAGAGTTATTTGGACCAGGTAGAAATTAAACCAAAAGATTTTATTCATATTTTAGAGACCTCGCAGGAAAAGCTGTCCACTTCCCAGCCTCCTCCCGCTTTTTTTGCCGAAGCTTATAAGGAAATTGTCCAAAAATATCAATCGATAATTTCTTTACATATCTCTGAAAAATTAAGCGGAACGATCCAGGGTGCGCGTATGGGCTGCCAGGATAAGCATTACAGCAATAGAATTCACATTGTAAATAGCAAAACAAGTTCGGTTGCTTTGGGATTATTAGTGGCCGAGGCAGCTCAATTAATTCAAGAAAGACTTAACCTTGAAGAAATCATTGATCGGATAAAAGATGCTACCGAAAATGTTAAAATCTTTATCAGCATACCTACCTTAAAATATTTGATGCGTAGCGGGCGCTTGAATATCGCCAAAGGAATTCTGGGTACGCTTCTTAACCTGAAACCCATTTTAACGCTAAATTCTGACGGTAACATTGTCGAAGCAGCTAAAGTGATAGGGCAAAAAAGAGTAATTCTTAAGACCGTAGATTTGGCGATTCAGTTTGCTACAAGAGTTAAAAATCCCCGTTTTGCAATTGCTCATGTAGCAGCACCGGAATTGGCTGGATGGTATAGTAATAAAATTCGAGCCATCTTTAATACTTCAAAAATAATGATCGCCGAAGCATCGCCTGCCTTGAGTATCCATATAGGTATTGGCGGAGCGGCCATTGCCGTCCTGGGGGATTCTTAAAAAGTGATAAAAGGTATTTGTCCTCTATCGTTTTTACAGAAAAAGAGCCTTTCTAAAGAAGAAAGGCTCTTTAATATATAAGTGAGTAGAAGATATATTATAATACAGGTAATAAATAGGTGGTGATTAAGAAACGATGAAAGAAGTACTAAAAAATATTCTAAATTGGTTGGAACCGAAGATAAGCTATGCTGATCTAAGGTTTGTTCAGACCGAAAAGGAGTCTATTAAAGTAGAAAATGGCATCCTCTCTTCCTATAATGTCTCTACCGATAGAGGAGTAGGGATACGGGTATTGGCGGACGGTGCCTGGGGATTCGCGGCTTCCCATGATTTAGGTCTGGCGTCTTTGCAGAAAACAGCTGCCAAGGCATTGGATATTGCCCGAGCCTCTGCTCTAACTAAAAAAGAAGCAATCAGACTTGCCCCCGTAGATAAATACATCGATGTTTATGTTACACCGATCATCAAAGATCCCTTTGGCGTAAATCCCGCAGAAAAGATAGACCTTTTGGTAAAGGCTACCAGGATGATGCTAAAAGATAAAGTAAAGAGAAGCGAGGGTTCATTCAATTTTTACAAGACGCATAAAATATTTTTATCCAGTGAAGGCTCGGAAATAGAACAGACTATCTTGGAATCAGGCGGCGGAATCGCTGCTTATGCTATCGGTTACGAAGATTTCCAAAAACGTTCTTATCCTTCCAGTTTTGAAGGGGATCATGCTACACGGGGATATGAATTTATCGAAGAGATGAATTTATTAGACCACGCCGAAAGGATAAGCGAGGAAGCCAATCAGTTATTAACTGCTCCCCCTGCTCCGGAAGGGATAAGGGATATTGTATTGGGAGGGTCTCAACTTGCGCTTCAGGTCCATGAATCCTGTGGACACCCAGTAGAATTAGACCGGGTATTGGGAAAAGAAATTAGCTACGCCGGAGGGAGTTTCTTAACTCTGGATAAATTAAATAATTTTAGCTATGGAAGTCCGGAGGTGAGCATCGTGGCTGATGCAACGGTTCCGGGTGGATTAGGGACTTTCGCTTATGATGATGAAGGGGTCCCTGCCTCTAAAAGTTACCTGGTAGACAAAGGAAAATTTGTGGGTTATCTGATGTCCAGAGAAGATGCCGGCCAATTAGGATTAAAGAGTAATGGTGCAGCCCGGGCAGAAAATTGGAATAGAATTCCCCTGGTCAGGATGACCAATATCAATCTATTAGCAGGAAATTTAGAGCTGGACGAGCTTATCGGAGACATCAAAGAAGGTTTATATTTAGATTATAATAGGAGTTGGAGTATTGATGATAAAAGGATAAACTTCCAATTTGGTACCGAGATTGCCCGAGAAATAAAAAATGGGAAATTAGGAAAAATTTATAAAAACGCGGTCTATCAAGGAATAACACCGGAGTTTTGGAAATCTTGCGATGGGATAAGCTCTGAAAAATATTGGCAGGTCTGGGGATTGCCAAATTGTGGCAAAGGACAACCGGATCAGGAAATGCATGTAGCACACGGCACCTCCCCGGCAAGATTCAGAAAGGTAAAGGTAGGTGCTTCCAAATGAAAGATATAAATTCAGCGAAAGAGCTTACTCATAAGATAAAAAGCTTAATACAAAATACCGGATTCGAAATAATTGCCTCAGAAGTGAAAAGTGAACTGACCCGATTTGCCGAATCTTACATCCACCAAAATGTGGCGGAAACCAATCTAAGTTTGATTGTAAAGATAATAAATGATGATAGGATCAGTACGGTCGAAATGAACAGTATGGACCACCACACCATGGCAAAAAATATAGAAAAAGCAATGGAAGCAACCAAGATCACCCCTAAACTGGATTATCATTATCAATTATTAAAACCCCAGTCGTACAAAATAAAAAGCAAATATTCTAAAGATACAGCCGATTTTACCCCTTTAAATCGAGCCCAATGGATAAGCCAATTGATAAAAGAGGTAAATAAAAAAGAATATAGTGCGGCGGGAGCCTTTAAAACAGAAGAATCGACTCTTTTAGTAGCCAACTCGGAAGGAGTTTTTGCTTTTGACCGGGGAACTAAAGTAGATTTCAATTGTGTTATTACTCGAGATAATTCCACTGCCCACATCGCCTTTATCGATAGCGATATTAATCATTTTAACTTAAATAAAAACATCGATGAATTATTAGCCGCTGCCTTAAAAAATGACGAACAGATCGAGATTGACCCGGGAATCTATACGGTTATTCTATCTCCGGAAGCCCTTGCAGAAATTTTAAACTATACCGGTTATACTGCTTTTAACGGTAAAACGATTATGGAGGGTAAGAGTTTCGTGGACCATAATCAAGGCAAGAAGATCTTTCCGGAAATGATAACGGTTTCTGATGATCCTTTTGATGAATTGACCTTGCCTATTCCCTTTGATCTGGTGGGATATCCCCGGGAAAAGACTGCCCTTATTCAAAACGGGGTAGTAAAAGATGGTGTTTATGATCACCTGACTGCCTTGAAATATAATAAAAAATGTACCGGGAATACTTTATCACCGGAGCAGGCTTCTTTCGGAGCCCTCCCTTTTAACCTGGTGATGCAGGAAGGGAGCAATTCTCTCGAAGAGATAATATCCTCTACTAAAAAAGGAATTTATATTTCACGTTTTCATTATGTCAATATAGTCAACCCGATGAGTGTTCAATTAACCGGAATGACCAGGGACGGGACTTTTCTGATAGAAGAGGGAAGGATGGTAAAGGCCATTAAAAATATGAGATTTAACACCAGCGTAATAGATATGTTAAAGGCAGTGGATATGATCTCTCAAGAAAGACAGACCAAGCCAGGATTTGTCGGTCCGGTGGTAGCCCCCTATCTTCGAACCACCCATTTCACTTTTTCCAGTAAAACAAGTTTTTGAAATGATAGGATATAAAAATCTATAAAAAATCTTGACATTTTTTTGAGCGGACATTATCATTATATAGAATAGTTAGCTAAAAAAGGTCTTTTAAGGAGGTGATGTATCTGGAAATATAAGAGAAAAGGGTAGATTTTTAGCTTGAAATGTTTTTTGAACCTGTACAGACCTGCAAAATTTGCTTATTTGTCTAATGTGATCTAATTTCAGGAAATTATCAAAGAACCAAAAAATCTAAAAGGAGGGTAACCAAGGTATAGTAGATAGAGAGTTTTCTTTTCTATCCGGTAGGTTATCCATAATTTTCTGCGGATAGTAACGAAGAAAGAGACAAAGAAAGAGAAGATCACTACTACTATTATTTATTACTTCTTTTACTCCTCTCTGTTTTAATATGCCTTAGAGAGTGAAAATGAAAAAAATAATTTTTGTTACACTTTTATTGCTTATTATTTTAAGTACTTCAGTAGCTGCCGAAACCATCAGGTGGAGACTTCAATCCTACGCCGGCCCTGCCCTGAATGAACATGTCTGTAAAAATGCCATAGATGAGTTTAATAAAGCTGCCAACGGAGAGATGTTCATCGAAGTATACACCGCTGATCAGCTGGTGCCTCATGGTGAGCTATTCCGAGCATTACAGGAAGGAACGGTTGATGCAGTGGTTAGTGACGATGACTCCATGGCTGCTCCTGTAGACGTATCTGTATTTGCCGCTTATTTCCCTATGGCTGTACGATACGGAATAGATGTTAATGCGCTGTGGAATTGGTGGGGGCTGAACGAAATTTGGAAGGAAGCCTATGATGAGATAGAAGGTGTCACCTGGTTAAGCCAGGGGAGCTGGGATCCCTGCAATTTTGCAACTACCAGACCCATCCGTCACATGGAAGATCTTAAGGGACTGAGAATGTACATGTTCCCCACCGGGGGCGATTTCATGACACAATTCGGTGTTGTCCCAACGGTTATGCCCTATGAGGACGTTGAAATGGCCATTCAAACGGGTATGTTAGACGGAGTTTGTTGGTCCGGTATCACCGAGGATTATACCGTGGGATGGGCTGATGTTTGCGATTATTATCTGACCAATCCTATATCCGGAGGCTGGTCAGGCGGTTGGTTTGTTAATACCGAAGCCTGGGAGAAAGTGCCTCCTCACCTGCAGCAATTGTTCCTGCTGGCAATAGACAAATCCCATTACTATCGACTACATTGGTACTGGGCTGGCGAAGCTCGTTACCGAACACAGGGGAAAAAGATGCAGCTTACTACCATCCCCGAAGAGGAGTGGAAAGTAGTGGAAGAGGCAGCCTTAAAATACTGGGACGAGGTTGCTAAAAGAAGCCCCAGATGTGCCAAAGTGGTAGAGATACTTAAAGAATACGAAAAGACCATGAAAGCAGCCGGTGCTCCCTACCGATACTAATTAATTGGGTAATATTGTTATAATTTAGATTAATATAGAGGTTTCCCTTTTATATCTGGCTCTATGTCAAGACTAGGGGGAAGTTAGGAAAGGGAAACCTCTAAAAATTTGCTTGAAAGATAGGAGAAATTATAATGAATAAAACGGTAAAAATCTACGTCCGTTACATGGACGCAACCAGCCGGGCAGTAGGTGGGGTTGTGAAGTTTTTAATTTTTGGAATGATAGCCATTTTGCTTTATGAAACTGTGTCTAGGACCCTTTTTAACCAGCCGCATATCTGGTCAGTGGAGAGCGCACAGTTTATTATGGCGGGCTATTATTTACTTGGAGGCGGATATTCTTTGCTTATCGGGAGCCATGTTAGAATGGACCTTTTATATAATAATTGGTCGGTGAAGAAAAAAGCTCTTGCCGATGTAATTACCTTTTTTATCGCTCTTCTATACCTTGTGGTACTTACCTACGGTGGATGGCAGGGTATTCAATATGCCCTTAAATATAAACAGGTGACTTATTCTGCATGGGCACCCCAGGTAGCTCCCATCAAGATTATTATGCAGATAGGGATCGTTATGATGCTTTTACAATTAATAGCCGAATTTATCAAAGATCTGGCAGTGCTGAGAGGGGAGAATATATATGAGTAATTTCGCGATTATGGCTATTCTTATGTTTGCTTCGATGATTGTTATGCTTCTTACCGGGCGGCATATCTTTGCCGTTATCGGTGGTGTTTCCGCTATTTTTTCTCTTCTCCTGTGGGGGAAGGGCGGTGTAGGGATGTCTTACCATGCAAGCTTTCAGCTGTTGGTTTGGTATCCCCTCCTAACTCTTCCTATATTCATCTACATCGGGTATATGTTTTCTAAATCAGGGATAGCGGATGATCTATACGAAATGATACATGTCTGGATGGGGCCGGTCAGAGGAGGTTTAGCTATCGGAACCATTCTCTTAATGTCCATAATATCTGCTATCAACGGATTAAGTGTAGCAGGTATGGCGGTTGGAAGTACTATCGCTTTACCGGAAATGCTCAAACGAAAATATGACAAACAAATGATAACCGGTGTAATTCAGGCGGGGAGTTCATTAGGTATCATGATACCGCCCAGTGTTGTCCTGGTTCTTTACGGAATGATCGCCAGGCAGCCGGTCGGACAGCTTTGGATGGCCGGTTTTTTACCGGGCTTCTTGCTGGCAGGCTTGTTTATCATCTATATTTTTATCAGATGCTTGATTCAGCCGGAGATGGGTCCGGCGTTATCCAAGGAAGAGCGTAATATTCCTTTCATAGAGAAAGTAAGGCTGCTCCAAGCCGGGGTAGTTCCTATATTAATTATTTTTATGATGTCCGGACTGTTCTTCTTGGGGATAACCAGTTTAGTCGAGAGTGCCGCCGTAGGGGCAACAGTCATTACTCTTGCCGCTATTATTAAACGGCGCTTGACCTGGGAGATAATGAATGAAGTACTGCGTGAAACCCTTAGCGTAAGTTGCATGTTTATGTGGATTATTCTGGCAGCACTTTCCTTTGGTGCTATCTTTGATGGTCTTGGCGCTGTACATGCAATAGAAGAGCTATTTCTCAGATACGGGTTCGGTAGATGGGGAATCATGGTCATGATGCAGCTTTCCTACCTCTTAATGGGGATGTTTTTGGACGATACAGCCATGCTTATCATTGTTGCCCCTCTTTATGTTCCCCTGATAATTAAGCTGGGCTTTAATCCGATTTGGTATGGCATTCTCTATACTATAACCTGCCAGATAGCTTACCTGACGCCTCCCTTTGGATATAACCTCTTTCTTATGAGAGCAATGGCTCCCAAAGAGATAACACTGGGAGATATCTACCGTTCGGTAATACCTTTTGTACTGCTTATGATTCTTGGTTTAGGCCTTATAATGGTCTTCCCTCAAATAGCTTTATTTTTGCCCAATTTATATTTTGGGAAATAAAATAAAGAAAATAATGATACGGGGAACCATTGATTTAACTCAATAATTGAATAACTTTTACGGAAGATAAAAGGGGATAAAATTTATATTTCAGAAGATTTGATCAATACTTTCGGTATCGTGGTTCCTTATTCGTTGCCTTGAAAAAAGCTGCTCGAGGTTTAAGTCGATAGACAGCAAGGAAGGTCATCTTTTTTTAATTTTTCTTCATTTTTTATTTGACAAAAGAGAAATTTTGTTATAATCTTTAAATAGATAGGTAGACAGGTAGATAGGTAGACAGATAAAATAGAGAGGTGAACACATTATGCAGCATATCCTTGATAAGACTAACCCCTTACCTCTTTATGTTCAAGTTGCCGATTGGCTTGAGAGCATGATTAAAGAGGAAAGGTATCAGATTAATACCAAAATTCCTTCTGAAGGTGATCTGGCTCAGAAATTTCAGCTTAATAGAAACACCATTCGTCAGGCTATTTCAATGCTTGTACAAAAAGGTTTTGTTGAGAAACAGAAAGGGGTAGGTACCTTTGTTAAGAGGAAATCTCCCTTGTTACCTATTCATAAGTTCGGCAGAATGGCAAGTTTTATTGATGACTTTAACCTTGATAATATAGTGATAGAGGATAACGTTATTCTAAAAAAGAAGATTACAGCGGGAGATGAACTGGCCGGAAAGCTGGATATCAAACCCGAAGATGAGGTGGTACAAATAGATCGGGTGAGGATTGCGGATAAAACTCCGCTGATATTTGAAAGGCAGTTCTATTCCTTCAGGGATTTTGGAGAGCTTCTTGAAATGGAAATAAAAGGTTCCATGTACCAAATTTTAACCAAACATTTTGCTGCCGATCTTAATTACTCCATCCAAACCCTGCGCGCAGTAAATCAGGTAAAAGAAATCACCCGGGTGCTGAAAATAAATCCGAACACCCCCTGTCTTTTCTTAGAGAGTTTAGCCTATAACTCGCAAAACATCTGTATTGAAGTGCTTCAGTCTTTTTATCGTGGTGACAGGTACCTGTTTAAAGTTGAGACCGGACAGTACCAAATAGTAAATAGCTTAAGTTGACAGAAAATAAATGAAATAGTATTGAACTGTTAAGTTGTTCAGGAAAAACCTGAATATATAATAAAACTAAAAATGAAAAGGAGTATTTAGAATGAAGAAAGTTGAAGATTACTTTGTGCCCTGGATTAAAGATATTAAGATGTATATTTCTCCCCATATCGAATTAGCCTGGAAGGAACCGAAGCTACACCGGATGATGTCTAATGAAAATCCTCATAATCCTTCTGAGAAGGTATTAGAGGCCATCAATAAATATGCAAAGATGGCCAACCGATATCCTGATCAGGGGATGGTAGTTCGAAGCAAGATCGCTGAGATAAATAATCTGCCCGGTCCGGAGAATGTAATGGTTGGCAATGGAACCAGTGAGATTTACGATATGCTATTACGAAGCTTCTTGCAGCCCGGAGAAGAATTAATTCAACATACGCCTTGTTTTGGTATTTATAAATTACGTTGTGCTATCATAGGAGGGAAGTTAATATCGGTGCCCATGATTTACCGAAATAATGAAATACTCTTTGACGCGGATGCAATTATTAAAGCGGTAACACCCAAGACCAAAGCTATTATCGTTGCTAATCCTAATAATCCGACCGGTAACTTCATGGATGAAAAGGACTTTAGGAAAATTGCTGCTCTGGGCATACCTTTTATTGTAGATGAAGCCTATGTAGAATATGCCGGCTATGAAAAATCGATGACAAAGCTGATCGCAGAATTCAAGAATGTTTTGGTCACCCGAACCCTTTCAAAGGCTTATGGTCTTGCCGGTTTGAGATTTGGTTATGCCATGGGAGATAAAGAGGTCATAGCCCAGATTTCTGCTACGCTTATCCCCTGGAATGTCGGTACTATACCGATGTGGGCTGCCTTGGCTGCCTTGGAGGATACCAAAGCATTAGAAAGTCGAGTAAAATTTAATAATGAGCAGGTCAAGTATATCGAGCAAGAGCTCGGCGCTATTCCCGGCATGGTCGTTTTCCACACTTATGGTAATTATATACTTCTCGATGCCAGAGGAACCGGAAAAACCGGTGATGCGATAGTGGCCTATGCCCAGGAAAAGGGTATGATTTTGAGACCGCAAGCTAAAATGTACGATAATGATGGTTTCTTTAGAATTACTATCGGGACGGCAGAAGAGAATAGGATGATGGTCGAGGCGGTAAAAGAGTTTTGCGCAAAATAATCCTACAAGTCGTTTGGTTTTTTAGTTCGAGTGGAAGGAGGATTTAAGTGGAAATTTCGGATACACAAATTAACAATTTAAAGCAAACAGCTCTAAATTTACGAAGAAATATTATCACAATGATTCAATCCGGACAGGGTGGCCATGTCGGCGGTAGTCTTTCGTGTATAGAAGTGATTACCGCATTGTATTTTTCCCTATTACGATGTAACCCGCAAGAACCTCAATGGGAAGATAGGGATCGATTTATTCTAAGCGCAGGGCATAAGTGTCTTGCCTTATATTCTGTTTTGGCAGAAAAAGGATATTTCGATAAAAAACTACTTACTACCTACGACTCTTTAAATAGTAAACTGCCTGGCCATCCCGATCGTCACAAACTACCCGGAGTGGAGGCCAATACCGGTTCTTTAGGGCATGGCCTTGCCATAGGGGGTGGAATGGCTCTTGCCGGGAAAATAGATCAGAAAGATTACAAAGTTTATGTCCTTATGGGTGATGGTGAAATTGCCGAAGGCTCTGTTTGGGAAGCAGCTGAAATAGCCAGTCATTACAGATTAGATAATCTGATAGCTATCATTGATAGAAACAGACTTCAAATACATGGAAATACCAAAGATGTTTTAAACACAGAATCGTTGACAGCGAAATGGAGTTCCTTTGGGTGGCAAACCCTTGAGATTGACGGACATGATTTTGTAGATATATTTGGAGCACTGAAAAATTTACCCCTTAAAAAAGAGTGTCCTACCTGTATCATAGCTAATACCATAAAAGGGAAAGGGCTTTCTTTTGCAGAGAATAATTACAAATATCATTATTGGAAACCAACAGATGAAGAAATGAAAAAAGCTTTTATTGAATTGGGGATGAATTATTTATGAAAGAATTAAACGATCCACGAAAAGTATTCGGTAACCAAGTTTTAGAACTGGCCAAACAAGACCCGCGAATTTTAGCCGTATCGACTGATTCTTCAGGCAGTTCAGGATTCGGCCCTTTTAAAGAGTGTTTCCCGGAAAGGCATTTAGAATTTGGTTTAACAGAACAATCAGCGATTGGTTTTTGTGCAGGGCTTGCTTTGAGCGGGAAGATACCTTTCTTTTGTGCCATAACTCCTTTTATTACCATGCGTTGTTTTGAGCAGGTTAGAGATGATTTAGTTTATACTTTTGCCAATGTCAAAATTGCCGGGCGTAACTCCGGACTTGATTATTCTTACCTGGGATATACCCATCAATCTTTGGAAGATATAGCAGTAATGAGGAGCTTGTCTAATATGAAAGTGCTTGTGCCTTCTGATGCCATTGAAATAAGAGCCTGCGTAAATGAAGCGGCTAAATACACCGGACCGGTTTATATCAGAATTGGCAGTGAAAAATTACCTACTTTTCATCAATCAGATTACCATTTTTCCTTCGGAAAAGGGGAAGCACTTCAAAAAGGAAAGGATATTACCTTAATTACCATGGGAGGGATGGTATGGAGAACCATGGAAGCTGCAGAGGAACTGGTTAAATTGGGAATTGAAGTCGGAGTGATCAGCATGCCTTCCATAAAACCGCTGGATTACGAGCTTCTTCTTCAAGTTTCCAAAGAGACAGATATAATTCTCACTATCGAAGACCATAGTATTGTAGGTGGCTTAGGCGGTGCAGTCAGCGAATTCCTTTCCCAGGAAAATCCTATAAGAGTGGTCAGATTAGGAGTTCCCGATGTATTTAGTACTACGGGTAGCTATGGGGACCTTTTGGAAAAATATCATCTTTCCAAGAGCGGCATTGTAGATTATGTGATCAACCTTGTTAAGAAAAAGAAATCTTCTTATTCAAATTAACCTAAGGAGGAAATGTAATGAAGATAGCTGTTGGATGTGACTTTAATGCGTTAGATTTAAAGAATGCAATCATTGATTTATTAAAAGAAAGAAAAGTAGAGTATAAAGATTTTGGTACTTTTACCAGAGATCCGATTGATTATCCCGATATAGCAAAAAAAGTAGCTTATGCCATTGCTGAAGGAAAATTCGAAAGAGGTATCCTTATCTGCGGAACGGGTTTGGGGATGGCGATGGCTGCTGATAAAGTAAAAGGGATCAGGGCAGCTACCTGTTGTAATGTTTATCAGGCGGAAAGAGCCATAAAAAGCAACAATGCTCAAATAATAACCCTGGGAGCTCTAGTTACTGGCATAGAATTGGCTAAAATGTTAGTGAATGCCTGGTTGAATTCAGAATTTCAAGGTGGCAGATCAGAAAGAAAAGTACAAAAGATCATGGAGATAGAGAAAGAGAATTTCAATTAAATATTAATATTGGAGGTTTTAAGAAGTGACTAATCGAAAAGAAAAAAGCGTATTAGAAAGATTAATAGCAATAAATCCTGAAGCAGAAATATGGTGGGATTCCTCACCGATCATTTATGATGATTGGAAACAAGAAGTTTTAAAAGAAATACCGGCAGAAGATAAAGAGATTGTTCAGAAACAGCTGAAAAGATTTTATAATCCAGAAGATCCACAAAGTATGGTTTTCAGGGGTGTTACCACCAATCCTTCTTTGTCCATGGCTGTTTTTGAGATACAAAAAGCCTACTGGGAAAAATTCGTAGACAGCCTGATAGATAAAAATCCGCACATAGACCAAGAAAGGCTATTTTGGATGACTTATAAGGAAATAGTGAAACGGGGAGCACAGATGTATATGCCTCTCTTTGAAAAATCCAATTATAAGAATGGATATATATCTGCTCAGGTAGATCCCCGATATATCGAGGATCGAGAAAAAATGTTGGAACAAGCCTATGATCTGGCGAAGCTTTCTCCCAACGTAATGATCAAAGTTCCCGGGACGAAAGAAGGCTATGAGGTAATCAAAATATTAACTTCTAAAGGAATAGCAACCAATAATACTTTATCTTTTATTCTTCCTCAATTCATAGTCTGTGCCAATGCGGTTAAAGAGGGTCTGGAAATTGCCAAGAAAAATAAAGTAGACTTAAGTAAATGGAGATCCGTCATAACCGATATGATGGCCCGATACGGAGATTTAGGAGATCTTCCGGGAAAGGGACGTGAAAGTGGAATCGAACTTTCTGAAGCCGATGTTAGATGGGCAGAAGTGGCTATCATTAAAAAAGCGCATCAAATACTAAAAGAACAAAAGCATCCCAGCAAGATGTTGGCCTGCTCTATGAGAGTTTCTCCCCCAGTTGAGGATAAAAAAGTTGCAGTCTGGCACCTGGAAAAGATAGCCGGTGGAAATTTTGTTTATACCTGTCCACCAAAATTTATCAAAGCCTTAATCCTAAAATGTGATGAATTAGAATTTAGCCATCAAATTGAGGAAGAACCGCCCAAAGAAGTCTTAGATAAATTACTCAAGATCCCTTATTTTGAACAGGCTTACTCGGAAGACGGACTTTCTGCAGATGAATTCATTAATCATCCTGCTCTTATTGCCACAGCGAAAGAATTTTCCAACAGAACTTTTGGCATGCTAAACTTTGTTTCTGCTCGGTTGGAGAAAAAGAGATAGAATCAATAAGAATAGATGCCCCCGGGTATGACCGTGGGCATCTATTCTTATAATCTGAGCCGAGAATGACTTTAAATGATAAAAAAAGTGCTATAAGACTAAAATCCCCTTTATTACTACTGGAATTTATGTTAAAATTAAACAAGATATATACAGAAAAGATACCCACTTTCTCTAAAGAAAATAAAGCTAACTGAATTAAGGTTAGGTTAAAAGCCAAGGGCCTGCATTTTAAAAACCATCTATATATAAGATAAGAAAGATTAGAAATATTTAAGAATCTATATAAGATTTATAATTTCTTATACTCAACAATCTAAGCTCAAGATTAAATTAGGTTGTTTCTGAAGTTATCTGTTCTCGAAGTTTTCGGACATGCTATGTAATTATGAATGGAGGTGGTGAATCATTTTTTGGCTCGGGCAGAGAATGTGTCTGCCGATAAATTCGAAATTATAAAAGGAGGAAAAAATGAAAACTAAAAGATTAACCTTAATGTTGATACTCGTTGTATTTAGTATTCTATTTGTCTTTAACAGCGGATGGACTGCCGCAAATGAAGTAGTTGTTTACACAGCGCTGGAGGAAGATGAGAGTGCTGATTATTTTGAACTTGCAGCAAAAGAATTGCCCGACCTAAATATCAAATGGATAAGATATTCCACCGGCGAGCTGATGGCTAAAGTGCTTGCTGAAAAAAATAATCCTCAGGCTGATGTTATATATGGCACTGCAGTTACCGAACTTGCACGGGTTAAGGATATTTTGGAACCCTATAAACCTAAAGATATCGATAAAATCGGTAAGGAATATAAGGATCCTGATGGTTACTGGACAGCAATTGATATGTATGTAGCTGCTTTTTGTGTTAATACTAAACGGTTATCCGAAAAGAATCTAACTATGCCGACAAGCTGGGCTGATCTAACCAGGCCGGAATACAAGGGCGAGATTATTATGCCTAATCCGGCAAGTTCCGGAACCGGGTACTTGCAGGTTACCTCTCTACTCCTAATGGGTGGAATTAAAGAAGGCAAAGAAGACGGCTGGGAATATCTAAAAAAACTGGATAATAACATAGTAGAATATACCAATTCCGGTTCAGCCCCTGCTAAGCTGGCTTCCACAGGAGAAATTGCCATTGGCATATCATTCGGGTATCGCGTAGCCAGACAGAAAAGCGAAGGTTATCCCGTTGAGATGGTTTTCCCGGCAGAGGGAGCCGGTTATGAACTGGAAGCTAATGCTCTGCTCAAAGGGACGAAAAACCCTGAAGCAGCAAAAATGTTCCTTGACTGGGCGATCAGCGAAAACGCTATGAAAGCCTATTCCAAATATAAAATAATGGTTACCAGAGAAGGTATTACTTCTCAAGCTACCTTACCCCTTCCTAAACCTGAAGAGGTAAAGTTGGCTAAAATGGATTTTGACTGGAGTGCAATGAATAAAACACAACTTATGGAAAAATGGAATGCACTCTTTGTGGCCAAAACAGAACCCAAATAAGTATTATTATAATTAACTAAATAGAGATAGGGCGGTTGTTGCCCTATCTCTAAATTTTATTAGTTAGAAGGAAATTTAGATGACAAAAAATCTTGTTCTTGAAGGTATCGCAAAAAAGTATGGCGATAAATATGCAGTAAAAGATATGGATTTAGAAATTAAAGAAGGGGAGCTTTTGACCCTTCTCGGTCCTTCTGGCTGCGGTAAAACTACTACTTTAAGAATGATTGCAGGATTCGAAAAACCTGATGCAGGCAAATTAATCTATAATAACAAAATCATTAATGACCTCATTCCCCAGAGAAGGAACTTTGGGATAGTTTTTCAGTCTTATGCGCTTTTTCCCCATATGAAAGTAAAGGAAAATGTGGCTTTCGGTCTGGAAATGCATAAACGTCCTAAAAATATTATTAAAGACCGGGTTGATTCACTTTTAAATATGGTCGGGCTGCTGGAGCACAAAGAAAAATATCCTCCTCAGCTTTCCGGCGGCATGCAGCAGCGGGTAGCCCTGGTCAGAGCCCTGGCTCCTAATCCTGAGGTAATTCTTCTTGATGAGCCTTTAAGCGCTCTGGATGCCAAGATCAGGCTAAAACTAAGAGGCGAAATTAAACAGCTTCAAGCAGATTTAGGCATTACCACCATTTATGTTACCCATGATCAGGAAGAAGCTTTAGCTATATCTGACAGGATAGTTATTATGAAGCAGGGAAGTATAGAGCAGATTGGCGATCCCATTTCTATCTATAAAAGACCTTTATCCCAGTATGTAGCTAATTTTGTAGGAACCAGTAACTTTTTTAAAGGCAAACTGAAAGACGGCTACATTGTAGGGGACAACTTCAAAATAAAAACAACAAAAACTAAAGAATCAAATTTTGATAGCGTATACGGTGCCATCAGGCCGGAAAAAGTTGAAATAATGGTAGGCAGCCCTGATAAAGAACGGCCTAAAGAGAATCTACTGGAAGGAAAACTTATCGTGGTAAACTATCTGGGACTTATGGTACGACTATTATTCAGAGTCGGAGAGATGGAAATAGTCATTGATTGCCTGGAAAGAGGTTTTGAAGAGATGAAAATTAAACGGGGCGAGACCTTAACCCTTTACTTCCCCCCTGAAGAGTTCATGGTTTTTAAAGATGAATAATTAGGAGAAGCAGATGCCCAATACAAAAGTGGAAAAACTTGAATTAAGCCAACGGAAGATACTTGATGACAGATTAGTAATATATATTGCGGGAGGACTAATAGGTCTCTTCCTTATTCTCTTTATGTTGGTTCCGGTAAGTAATATTCTACGCCTGAGCATTACCCCCTACAATCCGGAAACTCATTTTTTTGGCAAAGGATTAACCCTTAATAATTTTATTCATTACTTCTCTACTCCTACTATAGTGCAGTCTCTGTATAACAGCTTAAATGTCTCCTTGTGGGTCACCTTGATCACCACCATTCTGGCTTTCTTCTTTGCTTATGGACTGACCAGGACCACCATACCGGGGAAAAAGATACTTTATTTTCTGGCTATGGCGCCTCTTGTTGCCCCATCCCTTCTCCAGGCAATGGCCTTGGTATCCCTATTTGGCAGAAATGGTCTGATTACCGGACTACTTCATACAGAATGGAATATTTACGGAGCAACGGGCATCATTATTTCAGAGGTTTTATATTCATTCCCTCATGCTATGATCATCCTTTATACTACTCTTTCGGCGGTTGATTCCCGGCTTGATGAAGCCGCATCCAGCCTCGGTGCTTCCGATGTAAAAATTTTCTACAAAATAACTGTTCCCACAGCTCGCTATGGTATCATTTCCGCAGCAGCTTTAGTTTTTAATTTAGCTATTACAGATTTCGGTAACCCCATTATTATTGGACAGAACTACAAAGTACTGGCTACCGAGATATACCTTCAGGTCATAGGCATGCAGCGCTTTGATATGGGTGCCACCATTGCGGTAGTCTTGCTGGTTCCTTCGGTCATTGCTTTTCTCTTAAATTACTATTTTACAAAAAGGAATACTGCTTTGATCAGTGGTCATGCCAAACCCACCCTGACCCCCTCCGGTGCTTTTAAAAAAAGGATTTTTACAAGCTACTGCTGGGTTATCACCCTCATACTGCTTTCCGTAATTTTGGTGATAATCTGCAAATCGTTTATAAGTCTCTGGATGTACAATTGGACTCCCACTCTCAAGCATTTTAATTTCAGGATACCGGGCGGTATGGGGGTATTATGGACCAGTTTATGGATATCCATTATCGTTGCCATTACAGCTTCTTTTTTGACTATGGTAAATGGTTATATTATTGAAAAGAAGAATCCATTTTTTGCCCAGCCTCTCTATTTGCTGTCAGTTATTCCGGCTGCTATACCCGGACTGGTGATGGGATTAAGTTATATCTTAATATTTAATACTCGTTTTCTCCATATTGGCGACCTTCTCTACGGTAAAGCCGCTTTGGTAATTATCAGTGTAGTGATCTGTAATTTTACTCTGGGCACCTTGTCAAGTATTACCAATATGAAAAATATCGATAAAGAAATGGATGAATCAGCTACCAGTCTGGGAGCTACTGTACTCACCAGCTTTTCCAAAGTAGTTTTTCCTCTAAACAAGGTTTCGTTTTTTGGTAATCTTAACTACTATTTTATGCGTAGCATGGTCACCATCAGTGCTGTTATTTTTTTAGTTTCCCCGGATGTTCATCTGGCTGCTATATCGGTTGTGAACCTGGAAAAGGATGGCAAAGATGGGGCATCATCAGCTATGTCTTTCTTGATCATTTTAGTCGTGATGGTCAGTATATTTGTATTAAACCTTTTCAGTAAGAAAAATAGAGAACAAACTAACCAGCCGGGAGGTGAATTATCCTAATAAAAAAGATCTATTCCTCATAATTTATATTAGGACAAAGTAGAAGTAGCATACTTTCTTTGAAAAATCTAAATTTAAAAAATTTATAAAAAATGGAGGCAAGATGAGCGAAGTCACGAATCTTTTAGATGTAGAGTTTACCGAAAAACTATTTTTTAAACTCATGCCAGAGTGGAAGAACACAGCAATAAAGATAGGTGTATTAAGTGGTGGTATTACTAATAAATTGTATCGGGTGCGTTCTGAAAAAGGGGATCTTACCATAAGAATCTACGGTGATAAAACAGAGACTTTCATTAGTAGAAGCATCGTAGCAGAAATCATGAGGAGAGTAGCCAAGGTAGGCATTTCACCTAAACTAGTAAAATATATGCCTGAATATAGGGTTACCATTGTAGAATTTATTCCGGGGTATGTATTAAAAAACTCTGATTTCTTAAAGGAAGAGCTTCATGAAAAGATTGCCAGGCCAATACGAAAAATTCACCAAAGTGGAGTTGAGTTCCCTCAAATCTTTAATCCTTTAAATAAAGTGAAAGAGATGCACAGGATCTTAAACAATCTGGAGATTAGTTGTCCGGAGTTTGATATTGATGGTATAATTAAAAACCTGGAAAAGATCGCCGAAACGATCAATATTCCGGAGAGTGAATACACGGCAAGCCATAATGATCTGTTAGCGGATAATTTCGTGCTGGTAGATGAGGCTGATCGGGGAAGATATCCTGAACCGATGTATCTTATTGACTGGGAGTATGCGGGGATGGCACCTCGCTATTATGATCTGGCGGATATGTTCCAGGAGATTTTAGTTCCGCGAGATGTAGAGAAAAGTATAGTAAGGCATTACTGTGAGGACAAGGAGTTCGAAAAAACCCTCTACCTGATTGATATTTTTAAACCCTTTCCCGACATTTTCTGGTTCATTTGGAGCATGATCCAGAATAATATTTCCAAGATCAAATTCGATTTCTATAATTACGGAAAAGTGAAATTTGAAAATGCTCATAATAATATCAAATTTATTCAGGAAGAATATGGTGTATAAATGATACAGGGGACGGTTCTCTGTATCATTTCCACGAGAGGCTTGCCACCCGTAATATAAAGCAATCATAGTACCGTAGATGAGGGAAAACAAACCGTAAAACAAGAAAGAAAGGAGGGGGGAGGCAGAACAAGTAAAATTTATTTTTCGGAGACATCGTGTCTCTCATAATTGATGGCATCAAGCATCAAATTAATTAAAAAAAATTTTACATGGAGGAAAATAATGAAAAAGACCATTAAATTGACAGTGTTTTTGTTACTGGTATCTTTAGTGCTTTTCGGTGTCGGTAGTCAGATCATAGCGCTATCGGCTCCCAATGTATTACGTCTTATTACCTGGGCAGGTTATGCACCGGAAGAGCTTGTAGCAAAGTTTAAAGAAGAGACAGGGATAGAAGTTCAGGTTATTCTGAGTAATAACGAGGAGATGATCTCAAAATTAAGGGCTACCAGAGGCGGCGGCTTTGATCTTGCACAACCTTCACAGGATAGAATTTCTTCTGTAGTGGCTGAGTATGGTATTTATCAACCGATCGATTATTCCAAAGTGAATCTTGACCAGCTTGATCCTTCTTTGGTTGAAGCCGTTAAAAAGAATACCCTTGTTGATGGTAAATCTTATGCAGTGCCCCATGTTTATGGCACCTCAGGTCTGGTGGTTAACTTTGAAAAAGCACCGGATGTAAAAGATTACAAAGATTTACTTGACCCGAAATATACCGGAAGAGTTTCCTACAGGATGAAAAGACCTACACTTATTGCCATGGGATTTTCATTCGGATACGATCCCTTTGCTCTATACAATGACCCGGTAGGTTATCAAAAATTTCTTGATGAAATTGCCAAAAAGCTTATTGCCGGGAAGGCTGTTCTAAGAAATTATTGGGACAACGGTGATCAATTGCTTGAATCAATGAGATCAGGTGAAGTTTGGGCAGCCATGGCATGGGAGCAAGCAGGATGGAAGCTTCATAAGGAAAATCCAAATATCGATTATCTTGCTCCGACCAGTGGTGCATTGGCATGGGTTGATACCTTTGCCATTCCGGCAAAATCTGAAAATGTTGAAGGCGCTTATAAATGGATAAACTTTATACTTAGACCGGAAAATGCAGCAGTGTTTACCAATGTAGAAACCTATGGCACAGCCTCAAAAGATGCCGGAAAATATCTTGATCCGGAAATTGCCGACAACTTTGCCCGAGGATTACCTCCCGAAGTTCTTGCGAATATAAACTGGTATCCCACCGTACCTCCAGGACTTGAAGAAATGGAAGGTAAAGTAATGGATAGAATTCAAGCTGCAAAATAAATAAATTAAGCAGGCAGTGAAAACACTGCCTGCTTCTCTTTTATAATAAATATGGATGCACGGAAGGTGCTACAATGCAGAAGATTGCACTATCTGTAAAAAATATTTCTAAAAAATTTGGTCATTTCACGGCCGTGGATAAGGTTTCCTTCGATGTTGAGGACGGAAAATTTTTCTCAATACTGGGACCTTCTGGTTGCGGAAAAACTACCTTATTAAGAATGATTGCCGGTTTTCTTCAACCAACAAGCGGAACAGTCGAAATTGGCGGAAAGAATATGCTGGGAATTGAAGCCAATAAAAGACCGGTAAACCTTATTTTTCAAAACCTTGCTTTATTTCCCATGATGAATGTTCATGACAATATTGCTTTTGGCCTTCGAAGGAGAGGGGAAAAAGGTAAAAGTGTCGAAAAAAAAGTCAATTCAATGTTGGGAAGGGTAGGGCTTCCGGATTATGGATTAAAAAAAATTACTCAACTTTCCGGCGGACAAAAACAAAGAGTGGCTATAGCGCGATGCTTGGTTCTTGAACCATCGGCTCTTCTTCTGGATGAACCCCTGGGAGCTCTTGATGCCAAATTGAGAGAGCATATGAAAATTGAGCTCAAAAAACTTCAGGTGGAAGTAGGTACCACCTTTGTATATATAACCCATGACCAATCAGAGGCTATGGTGATGAGCGACTATGTAGCGGTCATGAATACCGGACATTTTGAACAACTTGATACCCCTCAACACCTTTATGCCAATCCTTCTTCTGCTTTTGTTGCTCAATTTGTAGGAAAAAATAATAAATTTATTGTAAAACAAAGAAAAGATGAAAAGGGCAACTTTTTCGCTGATACCGTAGACGGTAAAAGCTTTAAATTAAGCAAGCCTATTGATTTGAAAAAGGATGATGATCTTATCGAATTGTACGTCAGGCCGGAGGCGGTAATTATTAATCCAAAGATGGGGCAAAGTAATCTGAACGTCTTGAATGTTAGTGTCAAGGCAATACTCTTTGATGGCGCGAACAGCAAGCTGCTGGTCGTACCTGAAAATTCAGAACAAGAGCTTATTGTCTCTCTGCCGCAGAACAAGCAATTTGATTATATCAAAGCCAAGGACAAGATAAAAATAGGTTGGGATCCTGAAGCTGCGGTATGCTTCAATAAAACGGATGGTAAGATATATGAGGAGCTCTAAAATATCTAAAATAAGATGGAGTTTTGTTATATTCTTTATCCCGGTTTTTTTATGGTTATTTTTATTGATCGTACTTCCGCATCTTGAGTTGCTCAGAATGTCATTCTTGGGAAGGTCAGGATTTACCCTTAAAAATTATAGCGCTTTTTTTACCGAACCGATTTATTGGCTTACCTTCGTACGGACCGCAATGTATTCTATAATGGTAACCTTTATTGTACTGATTATTGCGCTTCCTATCGCCTTTTTTATTACTAAAGTTGTTAATTTAAGAATACAGGGAGTATTATCGGTTTTGCTTTTAGTTCCTTTTTGGGTTAGTGAATTAATCAGAGTTTACGGGTGGATGATACTTTTGCGGGAAAGCGGAGTACTTAACCATTTTTTGGTAGGTATCGGTTTATTCAAACAGCCCACAGAGATGCTCTATAATGATATTACCATGATAATGGGGCTGGTTTATACCTCCATGCTTTTTATGATTATACCAATTATAGGGGTTATGGAAAGTCTTGATGATTCTCTTATCGAAGCAGCCTATGACCTGGGAGCAAAGAAAATAGCCATCTGGCGTGAAATCATTATTCCCTATTCAATGCCTGGCATCATGTCCGGAAGTATCATTGTATTTATGCTGGTTCTTGGCAGCTATTTGACCCCGAAACTCATGGGGGGCAAGAACTCTCTATGGTTTACCGAACAGATATACAATCAGATCATCACTTATTTTAATTGGAATCAGGGAGCTGCCTTTGGGTTTTTATTGTTAGCCTTATCCTCTTTAATAATATGGATTGCCTTGAAAGTAACCAAACAGGATTTCAGGAAGGTAGTTAGATGATAAGAACATTACCAAATTCTAAAAGTTATTTATCGGGTTACAGGCTTTTTGCACTTTTCTATTTTATTTTTCTATTTGCTCCGCTGGTTATCACCATGATTCTGGCCTTTAATGATTCTATGTTCCCCTCTTTGCCCTGGAAAGGGTTTACTTTTGATTGGTTTTTTGGGAAAGGGCCTGAAAAAATTGGTATATTTTATGACAAAATGAATTTAAGGGCGATAGCTACTTCCTTTAAAGTAGCAATTTCAGTTTCTATCTTTTCAACTATTGTCGGAACGATGGCTGCTTTTCTCTTTGAACAGGAAGATTTCAAATTTAAGGGTGCTTTATATTTCTTAATGATCGCTCCCTTGGTTATTCCGGGAGTTATTCTCGGTATATCCATACTTTTATTCTCGACTACAGTAGGATTATTTATTGAGAATGTTTTTGGGATTGATATAAAAATACTAAGGCCAGGTTTCTGGCTTATAGTTCTTGGTCAGTTTTCCTTTATTACCACTATCGTAACCATGGTTATTTCAGCAAGGTTAAGAAAATTTGATAGAACGCTTGAAGAAGCCGCGTCCGATCTTGGCGCCAATCGATTTTCGGTTATCTGGTTTATTACCCTTCAGTATCTCAAGCCCTCGGTTATAGGAGGTGCAGCCATAGCCTTCCTGATGTCCTTTGAGAATTTTAATACCACCACATTCCTGATTAGCTCTCAACCCACCCTGCCTATCATTTTATATCAACAGGTAAGAGATGGGTCTACCCCGGTTATCAATGCCATATCTTTTATTTTAATCGTAACTGTTTCCATTATTGCCGTCGGAAATTTTTATTTCAAAAGCAAAGAAGAATAGAATTGATACAGGGGACGGTTCTCTGTATCAATTTACTGAGGCGATGAAAATATCGCCGATAGCCAGGAGATCCTCTTTCTTGGGAGTTCTTCCTTGAGACACATTTTCAAAAATAACTCTTCCCAGGGCAGCAACCAGGGAATATAAAAATAGATCTCCGCTTACTTTTTTACCGGAAGATAAGATGATGTCTCCAAAGAGGTCACTCAATTTCTTCTGTTTGTCTCTTAACTTTTCGAAGAGCTTATTTATCTTTTTTTTGCTGTGGTCTTTTTGCATAAAATCATAAGCAATTCTTTCCAGAATAATAAATATTTTGGAATTTTCTGCTAAAAGTTTTAGATAAAAGTCTATGATCATTTTAATCCGTAGTTTAATATTATGGGTGGTATCAATTATTTCGCTGGTCTTTTCAAAAATATTTTTTATATGTTGCTCCAAAAGCTCTGAAGCCAAATCTATTTTAGAAGGAAAATAGTAATAGATAGTAGATTTTTTTATTCCGGAAAGCTGAGCGATATCATCCATGGTGGCTTCGTAGAAGCTCTTGCTAAAAAACGTATCCCGGGCAGCCTCTAAAATTTTTTCTTTTTTGTTCATCTTTTCACTATCCATTAGAAACACCACTCTGCTGAGACATATAATCCCTCTGCGCTTTTTACCTGCCCCAGCTTTGAATCCTGGTCCCCAAAAATCTTAACGTAAGAGAGGGTCATTGAAAAATCATCGGTGAAATCATAACTGGCACCGAGAGAATTTATCATGCTTCCGTCTTGAAGGTTTATTACTCCTACATAATTCGGAGTGAGCTTGGAATCTTTCAAGTCTTTTTCGGCATTTAGTAAAATATAAGGGGAACATTGCTTTCCTTCTTCAAGGATAAATCCCCAAATAAAAGCTACATTCAGGTAGAGGTCAAAAGAAGTAGTATAATCCGCACCAATTATTGCTTTCAGGTAAGGATCTTTTAGCATATCTTCACCCTGTACTTGCCAGGGTTGTGGGATGATATAGGCTAAATCCCCTCTTAAAGTAGCCCCTTCAATCCCCGGGAAATCTCCCTGGAATTCAAATCCAAAGATATCTCTCTTGGGATACTCCAACCCTAAATTCAAAGATGTCCCGGAAGTTCCGGGAGTGAGCTCTACCGACGCAGGATAAGCAAAGGGATAATATCCGTTATAATAACTGATCGCTGCATCAAAAGTAGAAAAACTTCTTCCCAGTTTCACTCCCCATGCTGGTTTTTTGGGAAGACTACGGTCTAAATTAATAGAATCTATTTCTATTCCCTGTGCCTGAAATCCCGGAGAAAACATGGAAAGATATAATTGTTCTTCATACCCTGCAGGCATGAATGAGGGAGTAAAATGAGGAAGATATAGTCCCTGCAGATAGGTGATATCATTGAGATAATAAGTTGCATCAACCGCCCAGACTCCGCTCTTTCTGGAGGATCTATCCGCAAAAGATATCCCGGGAGGCGAAGGATTAAAGTTATCCAAAGGGCTAAACATATCCGATGAACCCCAGCTTACAATCAGCCTGCCTGCGTTTAAATCTAAATTAGGAATAATAAGGTCATAAGTGCCAATATACAGTTCCTTGGGTACAATCATCAGAGGATTGGTAGAAGAACTGTCAGAATATCTAATGAGCAGATCTCCCTCTACAAAGATATCGTCGGTGAGGCTATGAATATAGTCAAGGTCCAAATTTAGAGTATTTGACAGCTCATCTTGGGCAAAATTATATTGCCCGGAATAAGTTAAAGTACCGGAAAAACTTCCGGCTAATACAGAAGTAGAAAGCAACAAAATGATTAAAATTGTTAAAAAAATCCTATTTTGTTGAATCATATTTCCTCCTCTTATTTAATCTTATTTAATCGTATTGAATATCGGGTATATTATAGAGTATAGCACAGCGGCGGGTGCGATGAATCGAACCCCTACTCCTAACTTCTAAATTCTATCTTTTTTACAAGATACGATTTTTGACCTTGGCAACTATTTCCCTAACGCAATACTCAATAGGTAATACTATTTTATTCCATTTCCTGAATTTTTCTTTTTTACTCATTACACATTACTTGTTACTATATTTGCCAAATACTATTCACTAACAACTGACTCAAAGTGTCGGCTTTGACAGGGTCCTGATACTAAAGAAATCGGATGACAATTCGACATCGTACTCTATTTCTTTGATGACTATTTTGGTTTTATTTCCTTCTGCTATATCTGTAAATTCTATCTCCATCGGCGTGATCTTACCTTTATCGTCAATTTGTATTTTATTGATGGTCAAGGTTTTGGTTAACTCATTACTTGTTTTGTAAAATTCTACTTTTCTGGCATAAAACTTTTCTTTATCTACATGAATAATGATTTTTTCATAAGACACATCTTCTCCACTCGGTAAAACTTCTACAATGTATTCTCCTTCTGTTTCTTCCAAAAGTGTTTTTTCATAGTCTTTATCTTTATAATCAAAACTCATATCTTCATAGGAAAGGCCGGTACCCATAAATTCCTCGCCCTTTATAGCCCCGGCGATTCGCCTGGGTTTGCCAAAGGCAGGCATATATAACTCTATTCTTTCTCCATCATTGATATTTAGAAGCGTAACTCCTTTTGCCGATTTAGGAGAGAGAAACCTAACAAGTATACTGCTTTTTCCCTCTTCCCCTTCTTGAGAAAACATCACCATCTCTCTGACTTCTTCATTTCCCTTCTGGTCAAGGAGAATCATTTCGGAAAGAGTTTTTTGATTAGTATAATCAGGGGAGTACTCTTCCACTTTATCTATAATTTCATCCGCGCTAAGGCTAAGGGCTGCCTCCGCTCCTTCTGCATAGGACACAGATACCATACTTAACGCAAAAACAAGCAAGCAAACAGTAATCACCAACAAACCATATTTTCTTATTTTCACTATTTTCACTATTTTCACTCCTTTTTATTTAAAATCGATTTTAGCCAACAATATAGGAAGAAGCAATAGAGTATATATAACACTTACCAGCATAACACTTCCGATCAATTGGCCGAAAGAGGCCATCATCTTAATGTTGGAAAAGCTGAGTACAAGAACCCCGGCTGCAATAGAAATGGAATTAAAGAGGATCGCTCTTCCGGTTCCGGTCAGAGTAATTTTTAGTGCCTCTCTTGCATCCTTGTGCTTTATTTCATTTTTATAGCGGGAAATAAAGTGAATGGTATAATCTATCCCTGCTCCTATGGCGATACTTGCTACCATCATGGTAGAAAAATTCAAGGGTATATTAAAGAAGCCCATAGCACCACCAGTAGTGATAATAGTTAAAACAAGAGGGGCCATAGAAAATAATCCGATTTTAACCGATTTAAATTGAATGACCAACATGGTAAACACCAGCAAAAAGGCCAGGATGATACTCCTGATCTGTCCCCTGAACACACTGCGGTTCACCCGATCCATAATGACCGGTGTTCCGCTCAGCCGAAAAGAGAGTTTGGAAGCTTCATGATCATCAGGTACAAAAACCACTTTATCATTCAAATACCACAAGATATCCTTTTCCTCATCGGTTAGGGGCGCATCTAAATATTTTTCTGCTCTTATTTGTGCCTCTTTTACTTTTTCTCTTTCCTGTGCCATATCCCGAGAAACTTCCAATATTTCTTGTAAATAAAGAGCATCATCTTCTGATAAGCCTATTTGACTCATCAGTTCATCTATAAAGAGGTCTGCGCTTTGCTCATCTTGGATATAAGATGAAAGTAAAGGTGCAATCTCTTCCTTGGTCAATCCTAAATCTTCAATTTCTAAAGTAGAAAGAGACAATATTTCAGCAATAAATGCCGGGTCTTTTCTTTCAAATTCACTATTTGGTTGAGCAGCCAATTGAATCAGTTCGTTCTTGAAACCGTCAACATCTTTTATCTGTATGCCTTTAGCCTGAAGGGAAGAAATAATTTCCTCTGCAATATAAGGGAAATATTTTTTGACTTCTTCTTTTTCTAATGATTGAAGATCGACCTCTTTTACATTTTTGGGAATGGTTTCTATAAATGCCCGTATTTTAGCAATGGATAGATCAAGGGCATCAGAAGTCATTTCTTTTGCCTTAAGGGATACCAGCGTTTCTTTATCCCCATCTCCCACCATAGAAGTAAGGTATTCATTATTCTGGGCAAAAAACCAGAGATTATCGATCTTTCCCAAATTGGCAGGGATGATCTTTTTATTTTCCATGGCATCATTAAGGTCGATTAAAAAATCGCTGATCGAAGATGGTTCCGTTAGTGAAGGGAGCCGTTCCGAGTAATCCTCAATTTTTTTTATCTGTCTTAGGACGTAAGGGTTCTTGACATTATCAGCTTCCGTGTAAATATAAAGGGTATCGACCCCGCCAAATTTCTCTTTAAAATAATTCAAGGTTTTTACCACTTGGTTCTTTTCTCCCAATCTTGATTCCATGGAAGAATCGGGTATGATCCGGGTAGCAAAGCCGATTCCTGCTAAAACCACCACTAATAAAATCACGATAACCGTCTTCTTTTTTTCTGAAACCAGATAAAAAATAAGGTTCAATAATTTATTGATCAGATCGTTAGAATCAGAAGAGAATTTTTTATGTATTTTGGGAGGAGGAAAAAGTCTATAAAAAGCACCCAGGAAGAAAGTTGCCAGTATAAAGGCAAAAAATATTCCCAGGGTAGAAAAAATACCAAATTCGGTAATCGGCCTTACGATGGCAGCGGAAAGAGATAAAAAACCAGCCATCGTGGTCAAAGCACTCATCATTATAGGTAAAAAAGTATGTCGAAAAGCCAATTTAACTGCTGTTAGCGGTTCAAAGCGGTATCTATCTTCATAATAACGGCTGACAAAATGTATCCCATAAGCAGTGGCCAAAGATATCATGATAACCGGCAGGATGGCAGCTACCATGGTGACATTTCTACCGGTAGAAGCGATTAATCCCAAAACCCACACCGAAGACAATAAAGCGACAAAAAGGGGTAGTACGACTCCCCGAACACTTCGAAAGCAGAAGAAAAGGACAAAGAGCATGATAAGGATAGCGGCAATAGCTAAACTCATAGTACTCCGGGAACTCTGGGATATTTCTGCGCTCATTAAGGGCAGGCCGGAGTAATATATTTTTGTAGCCTTTCCTTTTATAGGTTCAATGACCTTGATTAAACTATTTTTTAGCTCGCTTCCTGTTGCCGAATAACCTTCTTTTAATGCTATGATTAATAGGGTGACATTGCCGTCTGCAGATATAAATTTGCCCTTCACCATATTATTGTTTAGAAGCCGATCTTTAAGCTTCCCGGCCTCTTCATTGTTTTCCGGAAAGATCTCTACCAGATCCTTGACTTCTAATCCGTATTCAGTGCTGATAATTTCAGGCATATTTAAAAAAGAAGTGACGGATTGTATATAGGGAATACCCTCTAATTCATCAATAATGTTTTTTACGCTCCGAAGATTTTCTACCTGAAAAAGTCCATCGTATTCCAGAGAGATTACTGCCGTTTCTGCTTGTGAACCGCCGAATTTATCCACGACCTCCCGATAAAACTTAATTTCCGGGTCATCCTCCGGCATATATTTGGTAATATCATCTTCGATATTTAACCGATTTATTTGTGAACCTGCCAAAATGGTGATAACAAGCGTAATTATCACTATTAGCCAGGCGTATTTTATAACCAGATCAGCAATTTTTTTCATGGTGTAGCCTTTGCTCCTCTCGAAATGATTAATCGATTAATATTTTAACTGACCGGTCAGTCGAATGTCAAGAAGATGAAAACAGTTTTTTGTCTCTTTTTATTTTTCTTAACTCGATACTCGAAACCTTCTTTTACAAAGCTTGACAAAAAGAGTGATTAAAACCTATAATATTGGTAACAAAATACCATACAAGAAAAAAATTGAAAGGGAAAGTAGATAAGGGTTATTTCCAGAGAGCTGATGGCTGGTGAGAATCAGTATGGGCTTTATCGAATTCCGCCCTTTTTTAATATTTCCGGGGAAATTAAAATATCCGGAAACGCATCTACAAGATGTGTTAAAACATAAGCCAATGAAGGATAGGAAATTTCCTATTGAATCAGGGTGGCACCACGTGATCAAACTCTCGTCCCTAGTAGTAGATATTACTAAGCGATGAGAGTTTTTTTGTTTATTTGAAAAGTTCAACAAGTTAAGACCCTTCCCCGCCTTCCCCGTTCGAGGGGAGAGGGTTTGGGTAGGGGTGAAAAAGGTAATAAATATCTATGAAAGAATTTGAGATCCTTGAGCATACAGCAGATATCGGGATAGCAGCCTACGGGAAAACCGAAAAAGAAGTTTTTATTAATGCTGCCAGGGGAATGTTTGAAATTATTGCCGGAGACACCAGGAATTTAAAAGAAAACTTTGCTGATAAAATAAAACTGGAAGCGGATAATCCGGAAGGCCTGCTCTTCGCCTGGCTTAACGAACTTTTATATATAAGTGATACAAAATGGGTGATCTTAAATAGGTTTACCATCAAAGATTTATCTCAAAATCAAATCAGGGCAGAAATTAAGGGAAGGACTATTGACCAACTCGGCCATAAAATAAAAAGAGAGATAAAAGCCGCAACTTACCATCATTTGGAAATTAAAAAAGATGAGGAAAGCGGACTCTGGAGAGCCCAGGTCATTTTCGATATTTAAATACAGCTCGGGTCACATTCTTATAAAAATAGAAATTTATTTAAGCAGAACCTTATTATTATTTATGATTTATTTGTTATAAGTATATTCTTAAATCTATGTAATCGTCTATATAAAGGAGATGATTAATATGAAAGAATCTTGGGACGGACCTTTAAACAGGATAGATGCGTATCGCTGGGAAATTCCTAAAACTTATAATGCCGGCATGAGAGTCCCCGGACTGATCTATGCCTCTTCAAATTTATTAGAAAAAATACGCCAGGATCAGGCTCCGGAGCAAGTCGCCAATACAGCTTGTCTTCCGGGGATTGTGGGGCGTTCACTGGCCATGCCCGATATCCACTGGGGCTATGGTTTTTGTATCGGCGGCGTAGCGGCTACTGCTTCCGATGATGAGGGAGTCATCTCCCCCGGAGGAGTGGGCTTTGACATAAGTTGTGGCGTGCGATTAGTAAGGACTAATTTAACTTTAAAAGAAGTAAAACCGAAAGTTGAACTCCTGGTGAATGAACTATTTAGAGCGATACCCTCCGGTGTCGGCTCACAAGGAAAGATAAAAATAAGCTTTCATGAAATGAGAGATGTATTAAGAAAAGGTTCTAAGTGGGCAATAGAGCGGGGTTTTGGTTGGGAAGATGACCTCTTATTTACCGAAGAAGAAGGGTGCATGAAAGGGGCGAATTCCGATCTGGTCAGCCAGCATGCCCTGGAAAGAGGGAAACCTCAATTGGGCACTCTTGGCTCGGGAAATCATTTCCTGGAGATTCAGGTGATCGATCAGGTTTATGAACCGGAAATCGCCCGGGAATTGGGATTGGAAGAAGGCCAGATTACCGTCATGATTCATTGCGGCTCCCGGGGATTAGGGCATCAGGTCTGTACCGATTATTTGACTACGATGCAAAAAGCTGTACAGAAATATAAAATACAACTCCCTGACCGGCAATTGGCCTGTGCACCTCTATCTTCACCGGAAGGAAAAAACTATTATGCTGCTATGGCCGGTGCGGCGAATTATGCCTGGGCTAATCGTCAATGTATCATGCACTGGACTCGTGAAGTTTTTGCCAAAGTTTTTAGCAGCACTCCGGAAACATTAGGATTAAAGCTCATCTATGACGTAGCTCATAATATTGCCAAAATAGAAGAACATCATGTTGAGGGAAAGAAAATGAAGTTGTGCGTGCACCGGAAAGGTGCTACCCGGGCTTTCCCCCCGTTTCATCCAGATATTCCGAAAAAATATGAGAAGATAGGGCAGCCGGTATTAATTCCCGGGGATATGGGACGTTGCTCCTATTGCTTGGTAGGGACCGAAAAAGCCATGGAAGAGACTTTTGGTTCAACCTGTCATGGAGCAGGAAGGATCATGAGTAGAATGAAAGCCAAAAAAGAAGCGCGGGGGAGAGACATTCAGCAGGAATTAAGAGAAAAGGGGATCATTGTAAAAGCGGAAAGCCGGGGAACCCTAGTCGAAGAGATGTCCGATGCCTATAAAGATGTAAACGAAGTGGTGGAAGTGATGCATCAGACCGGGATATCCAGAAAAGTGGTGCGGATGCGGCCATTGGGAGTTATTAAGGGATAAAATTAGTCGTTAGTAGGAGAGGCGTATCGCCTGTCACTATACGCTAAACGCTACTCACGATAGCTATATTATTAGTAATATGATTAAAGAAGGAGAAAAAATGTTAGATATAAAACTTATCCGTTCAAATCCGGAAAAAGTAAAAGAAGCATTAAAGAAGAGAAAAGAAAAAATGGATTTAGAAGAAGTATTAAACCTGGACGAGAAAAGGAGAAAGCTATTATTAGAAGCGGATGCCTTAAAAGAACAAAGAAATACGGTCAGTGAAGAGATCGGAAAATTAAAGAGAGAAAAGAAGGATGCGCAGGAAAAGATTTTAGCCATGAAAGAAGTATCGGCAAAGATCAAAGAATTAGATGCCCGGATAAAAGAAACAGAGGAAAAGACGGCTAAAATATTACTGGAAATCCCCAATATTCCTCATCAAAGTGTGCCATTGGGAGAGGACGAAAAGAGTAATATAGAGATAAGGAAATGGGGAAAGCCGCGGGAATACGATTTTACTCCTTTAGCCCATTGGGATATCGGGGAAGCCCTGAATATACTCGACTTTGAAAGAGGAGCAGCCTTAGCCTCCGCCCGTTTTACCGTATTAAAAGGGATGGGGGCTAAATTGGAAAGAGCACTTATTAATTTTATGCTCGACCTTCATACCAATGAACACGGGTATCAAGAAATATTCCCTCCTTTTTTAGTCAATTCCGAAACGATGACCGGCACCGGACAGCTGCCCAAGTTTGAAAGTGATCTATTTAAATGTGAAAATGGTCTTTACCTGGTGCCTACTGCCGAAGTACCTTTAACTAATCTTCATCGGCAGGAGATCTTAAATGAGGATGACCTGCCTCTTTATTATACCGCCTATACGGCTTGTTTTCGCAAAGAAGCCGGTTCTTATGGTAAAGATGTAAGGGGTTTGATCAGACAGCACCAATTTAACAAAGTGGAGTTGGTAAAAATATGTACGCCGGAAAATTCTTATCATGAGCTGGAGTCTTTAACTAAAAATGCCGAGGAAGTCTTAAAAAGATTAGAGCTGCCCTATCGGGTCATTGTTCTTTGCACCGGGGATATAGGTTTTTCAGCAGCCAAGACCTATGATGTCGAAGTGTGGTTGCCGGCTCAAGGAAGATATAGAGAGATTTCTTCTTGCAGTAATTGTGAAGATTTTCAAGCCAGGAGAGCGATGATAAGATATCGCTCAAAAGAAAAAGAGAAAGTGAATTTTGTCCACACTTTAAATGGTTCTGGTTTGGCGGTGGGGAGGACGCTGGTTGCCATCTTGGAAAACTATCAACAAAAAGACGGAAGCGTAATTATTCCCGATGTTCTTCGTCCTTATATGGGAGGAGTTGAAAAGATAACTCGATAGTAAATAATTAAATAATTGACCAATTTACCTATTCGCCGATTGACCAATTAAATTAGTTGATAGTTGTTAGTAGGAAGGGCGTCCCAACTGTTCATGTTAATGTAGGGATTTAATTCATTGAACCTGATGCTTGCTAAGTTTTTCTTGACCAACCAGATAAGAGGTGTTATCCTTTATTAGTAAAAAATAAATAGGAAGCGGAGGGGTGGCAGAGCGGCCGAATGCACCGGTCTTGAAAACCGGCGATACGCAAGTATCCGTGGGTTCAAATCCCACCCCCTCCGCCAAAAAAAATGTTAAAAAAATTTACTAAAAGAGCTTGACATTATTTTAGAATATGATATAATTTCCCTAATTTGAAAACTATCGAGTAACAAAACAGATAGCTTTTTCATTTTAATACCTCCAAAACTCGCCTTGCGTAAAGTAGGGCGAGTTTTAATTTTATAGTCCATCTTTTTTATTTCCCTAATCTTAACTTTATACCGTTGAGTTCTTTCTGCACCTCCGAAAAGTGAAGAGAATAATGCTCACGATTCTGCTGGTTCAGACTGGTGATCGTATTATGTATCTCTTTGGTATTATCCAGGATCTGCCGATATCCCTCTTTCTGGGCAATGACGATTTCCTGCATAAACTTATCGATGCGAAAGATGAGTAGTATCGACAAGGCGATAGGGAATCCCTGATTAGCGATGATATCCAATAAAGTTTTTATATCCATATAACAATTCTCCTTTTTACCAATTACAATATCCTCCCTCTTGAGGGGTGGAGGAGGATTAAGGTAGGGGTGATGCTAACAACTAATTTATTCCCGCCAGCGGGTGCGCTTGGTTGGGCGGACATCCAGATGGATGAACTGCCTCTTCTCGTAGAATCCGATGCCGGCAAAGTCTATCTTCTCGCAGATCTCTAAAAGTTCGATTAGGTTGATATCTCTTACCTTGATATCTGCTGCCAGTCCGATACAGTGGTAGCTGTTATCTACCCCTCCTACCTCTTGGTTATGAATAAAACAGCGATAGCCCGAGGTAATAGTAACCGGCCTTGCCACCCTCCCTCTTAATTCCCCTAATTTAGTAAGCAGCTTGGGATGGAGCATCACCCGTCTGCAGCAGGGACAGGCAAATTCGAATAGGTGAAAGTAGGGGGCGATAATAATGTTATTGATCTCATTTAGCATCTGCATGGAAACTAACTCCTTTCCGTCGTTAATTGATTGGCCAATTGGCCGATTTACCAATTAGCCAATTAGGTAGGGGGCGGATTCATCCGCCCCGCAAAGACGGGTTTTATGAATCAAACCCCTAAACTTAAATAGACAGGAGAGACGCCCGTTCTACGATAGGTTATTTAGCCAACAGTGACTGCTGAACTATGGTTTTATCCTTGATTAATTTTTTCTTCAGCAGGAGGTCATAAGACTCTCGGTTGATCTTTCCTATATTGGCCTTCATCATGGTTTTCACGGCCTTTTCTTCAGACTTCCTTAAACTGATCTTCTTATCTGCTAGTATCTCGGTCAACTTCTGCCAGGCGATCTCCCATTTCTTACTTCCATTCCCTATCCCCAACTCTTCTTCTGCCCAGAGCATGGCGGAAAGAATAGCCTCTTTGATGGTGGCGGCTCTGTCCTCTCCTACCTTATTCTTTAAGAAACTATAGAAAATAGAGACGAGAGATAATAATAGGGCATTCAATAGATATTTACTTAAGATAGCTTCTAACATGATCATAAACTCCTTTCAATCTTTAGTTGATAGTTGATTGATCAATTGGCCGATTCACCAATTGACCGATTAAGTAGGGGGCGGATTCATCCGCCCCGGAATACCGGGCTCGATGAATCGAGCCCCTACTTTTGGATAGACAGGAAATCCTGTCCCTTATACCAAGGAGTTACACATCCATTACATCGGTAGACTTATAATCCAGGATCCTTGCATTGACCTTGGCGACCAAATCATTCCCGTCATTATGGAAGATGTTCTTGGTGATGATGGTATCCATTACCCCCTGGATAGCAGCATCCTGGGCAGCAAAATCGGCATAGTCTCCCTCCTCAACATTCTTGGGGTTATTCAAGGTTAGATTGATGGTCTTGGCCGCACTATCTCTAAACTGCATATACAGTCTCTTATAACTGGTTACTTCTCCTAATTCGGTTGGCATTTATTTTTTCACCTCCTTTCCGATTAACCAATTTACCAATTCACCGATTAGCCAATTAGGTAGGGGGCGGATTCATCCGCCCCGCAAAGACGGGTTCGATGAATCAATCCCCTACATTTCCTGTGGAACCTGTGGAAAAGGTAAATTAGTTAAGCTATTTTTAATTTTGGTTACTGATCTTTTCTGGTTAAAGACTAACGACTACTCCGTAAGTTGCGATTCTTTTCCTAATCTGATCTCATCTACGCTGTATTTCTGCAGTCCCACTAAAGCGGTCGCTGCATCATAGACGTCTTGCTCTAAGGCAGCCGCTTTGATGCTGCCGAAGGTCTTGCTCTGGATGATCGGAGCTCCATTATCCGGGTTAGTACCTACGACTAATCTGAACTGCAGGCTGGAGTCACGGGGAACGGTTATGACTGTGGCCATTATTTTTTTCACCTCCTTTCTTAGCTCATTGACCTATTGGTCAATGAGCGTGATAAGTGATAAGTAATAAGTCATTATAAATTGAGGACTAGTTACTTTTTTGATTTTTACCTTTCTCGCACTTCACTCATTACTCATCACTGGTTACTGTTTTTAGCTTATAGTTATTAGCCTGCTCTTTTTCTTTCTCGTTTTTCTGGCTAACAACTAACTTGCTTTCTGTCTAATACATTGCAAAAAGGAGGTGATTTTACAAAAGGAAATTAAAAATATTTCAAAATATTTTTAATTTATTGATTCCTTTCTTTCTAATATAATTTATCGCCTGTTGGGTAAGGG
>DSEL01000183.1 GCA_011056645.1 Candidatus Atribacteria bacterium | reverse complement strand
TGATAGTACTGATAGTACTGATGGTGTTGATGGTTCTGACTGATTTGATTTATTTTAAGTTTTTATTTTATTCATTTTTTTTATTTTATTTTCCGAAAATCCTTTCCGCATTATCATGATAAATCATTCTTAAAGTTTCATCATCGAGATTAAGACCATTATATATCTTGTTAGGATCGGCCTGCTCTCGGGCTTTTTTACTCATCTTCTGATAAACCGAATCCGGTAGAGTAAACTCCTCCTTTTCCAGCATATCAAAATAACTCAATGTAACATCTTCAATATAGTTCATACTTTTCGCCCGATAAGAGGTAATCACTATGTCAGTTCCAAAGTTTACCCGATCACGATATTTCTGCATAAATTCCCTGAAAGCTGCAGCATTATAAGAAATCCTATCAAATCCCGCAACTTGAAAATCGGGATGGCCAAAACTTACATCGGTATATAGATTGGGGTACGTATCAAGAAGTCTGGTTAAGAGGTTAAGATTTCTGGAAGTTAAAATAAAATGAGGGGCAATAACCACTAAATCAGGGAAGGCTTGTAAAATATTTTCCATTTGGCTCAAAAAACGACTACTATTTATATGATAAAGGATGGGTATCCCCTTCTCTTGGCAGTATTGATATATCTCCATCATCCCCGGATCATCTAAGGGTAAATGAAAGAAATTATCATAGAAATAACCATGACCATTATATAATTTTAAACCTTTAGCTCCCGCAGCCATAAATTTCTTTAATTTTTCCAATTTATTTTCATCGCGAGGATCAATAGTACATAATGCTATAAATTTATCGGGGTACTGCTTACTTATATTTATTATTTCCTCATTGTTCTTATCATATTCACTAAATCCATACTTAGGATTTAGGTAAAAAGTATATTTTGAGGTTCCCAGGAGAATCATTTTTTCTACTTGGCAATCTTCCATCACTTTAAGCAGAAGAGGAATATTACTGAAGGATTGTACATGCTCGTGGGCATTTATAATTTTAAATGCTGCCCTTCTTTCTCTGGTTGCAGAGTCTATTTCTGCAACCTGGTTCGAAGGTTGCTTATCTATCCACAAGGGCAGGTATCCCATTTGCCTGATGTACCATAAAAACATGGTTAACAATAATATGATAATGATACTGTAAAACCATAAATCACTCTTTTTTATTTTCTTTGCCCTGGTTGTAGTATTAGTCTTTATATTCACTTGTTTTAGCGCCATTCTCTCCAACTTTCCTTTAAGATAAATAACTAAAATTGATTATAACTTATTTTTTGAAAAAATCCAATAAAACTTTTCTTGTGTATAAAAGGTAAACTTTAGTGCCAGGCACTAAAGTTTACCTTTTTATCCTTATCCCCTTGAATTAAATATTTAAAAAAGATATAATAATCGCATTATGGCAAGACGAAATAGAACAGATATAGAAGATAAAAATGCTATCTATCATATCATTGTTAAAGGCTTAGAAGGAATTAACATTTTTGCTGATGATGGTGATAGAAATAAATTTCTACAATTTTTACAAAAAATGATTAATATTCATAGAGTTATCCTATTTTCCTATGTTCTAATGGATACTCACTTCCACCTTCTTTTAAGGACTGAAGAAGCGAATCTCTCTCAAGCCATGCAGTTTTTAAATTCTTCTTATGCCCACTGGTTTAATTATAAGCATATCCGGAAAGGTCATTTATTCCAAGATCGCTATAAGAGTCATCTTATCTTAAGTCCTCTTTACTTATACAATGTAGCTTCTTATATTAGCCTAAACCCGGTAGAGGCAGAAATAGTAAATTCTCCTGAAGAATATAGATGGAGTAGCTTTAGATATTTTTCGTCGGCGTCTTCACCTTCTCCTTCACATCCTTCACATCTACCAAATAATTCTCCTCCTGCTTGGTTGAAAGTTGAAGAATTTTTAAAATTTTGCAATACGAACGCATACGGATTTGTCCATTTTGTGAAAGAAAGTATGGGTAAAAAAGACATAGAAGAATCCCTTCAGGAAATATCTCAATCAAAAAGCAGATTTCCAAAAAATATAGACAACATAATAGATAAAATAAATTTACAATTTGGAGATATAAAAACAAATAAAAATTTAAGAAATTTACTAGTTTATTTATTAGTAAAAAAGGGTTATAGAATAAAGGAAATATCCAATTTTCTAAACCTTAGTAAACAAGCTGTAATTAAAATAGGTAAAAAAACAGAAAAAAATTTAGCAACCGATTCCATCTATTCTTTTTGGTTAGAAATTATAAAATCTCGAATATTATCATAAAAGGTAAACTTTAGTGCCTGGCACCAAAGTTTACCTTACGGGCATATGAGAAAAAAAATTGTTTTTTTTATTTTTATAACTTCGCTATTTATTCTTTACGCTACAATGGTGGTGGGGGCTGTTCGTTATGACCCCAGCTTGAATTGGCAAGTTTTAGAGAGTCCTCATTTTTCAGTTTATTTTTCTAAATGGCAAAACAATGAAGAAAAAGGAGAGGCTTTTAATTACAATAACTACAATAATGAAAAATTAGCACAACAGGTAGCTGATATTGCTGAGGAAACTTACCATCAGATTAATGCTCAACTTGGTTCGCCAGATATGCATCAACACCTTCAAAAGATAGCCATAATTATGGAAGATTTTTCAGATTACGCCCTGGGTTTTGCTACTTCTTTTCCTCATCGAGTGATCCGCCTTTCCCTAACCACCTCCACAGCCAAATCCTTCGATATGAAATTTAAAAGTTGGCTTAAAATGGTAATCACTCATGAATACACCCACCTTGCTCATTTCGAGATGACCTCCGGTCCAACTACTGCTTTACGCGCCTTATTTGGACAAATACTTACTCCCAATGCCCTGCAACCCATCTGGTCAACTGAAGGATTGGCAGTTTACCATGAAACAAAATTTACCACGGGAGGAAGAGGCATTGATTCTCGTTACGATATGTATCTTCGCATGGCAGCTCTGGAAGACCAATTCAACACCCTAGATCAGATAAACGGTTACTACCTTACCACTTGGCCTGACGGTACTGCACCCTATATCTATGGACAATCTCTGGTTCATTTTATTGCTCAAAAATACGGAGAAGACAAGGTTATAGAACTGAGCGAAGTTTTCTGTGAATATCCTTATTTAGGATTTAATTATGCTTTAAAAAAAGTGATAGGCATAGACCTGGAAGAATTTTATCAAATCTGGAAAGATAATTTAAAAGAAAAATATCAACTCCAGAAACAAAAAATTCTCTCTCAAAAAAATCTTACTCCCTCTCGGCAATTAACTGAATATCATTATTGGGTAGATTATCCCCGCTGGCTTTCCACTCCGGTAGGAGATCAAATAGTAGTTAGGGTTTCTACGCCTCATTCCTATCCGTTTATTCAAATAATCGATCCATTATTGAGCTCTCTTGCCCCACCATTAACTGATTCAACCATTAAAAATCAATCTTTGATTAAAAGAACTTACGGCCGGGATTCTTCTTTTGATATATCTGCTGACGGTTCTAAAATAATTTTTGCAAAATTAGATAACTATGAGCGATTTTATGATTTTTATGACCTTTATTTATTCGATTTAAAAACAGAAAAAGAGGTCCGTCTTTCCAAAGGACTAAGGGCTCGCGATCCCAGCTGGTTGCCTGCGAACTCCGGGAAAAAGGTAAATCCTCAAATAGTAGCAGTAATTAATCAATCCGGAACTAATAATTTAGCTCTAATTAATTTAGCTTCTTCGCAAACCTCATCTATTAATGAAGACCGGACCACAGATCTACTTATCAATAAAGAAAATATAGTCTATCTAACCAATTTTCGAGATGGTACTCAAATATATCAACCCTCCTGGTCTCCCCAAGGAGATAGAATAGCTTTTTCTGCTTGGCGTCAAGGTTATCAGGACATATATGTTTTAAATCTTGATCTTGATCTAGATCTGGATCTTGATCTGGATAATATTGATCATGCTAATAATTTTTCCCCCGATAATTCCGATAATAATAATAATAT
>DSEL01000182.1 GCA_011056645.1 Candidatus Atribacteria bacterium | reverse complement strand
TGTGACATCAAATACAACAGCAGCTACAAGCACAAGTGCTCTGACGACGTACTGGAATGATATATCTATGCCCATCAGGTTCATGCCGCTGGTTAGTGACATCATAACAAAGGCACCGATAATGGACCCTGTTACCTTGCCGATTCCACCGGACGGTGATACACCACCAACAAAAGCTGCGGCGATTGCATCTAATTCAAACAGAGTCCCAGCCGTAGTTGTGGCTGACTTAAAACGGGATGCGAACAATATGCCCGACAAAGCGGAAAGCATACCCATGGAACAAAAAATCATATAGGTTATTTTCTTTACACTGATGCCGTTCAGTTCAGCCGCCTCCGGATTTCCGCCGACAGCATAAATATGTCTGCCGAGTACCGTCCGCGACATAATAAAATTATAGACAAAAACTAAAATTAATACGATCACCGCAGTCCATGAAAGGCCTTTGTATCCTGAGAGCACCCAAGTCATACCCCCGATTAAAGCCGAACCAAATATCAATTTAATGATGAATAAATGCATCCCTAATACTTTAAAATTGTAGGACTGCATCTTCCTGCGGTTGTTTATCGCGTTTACAATGAAAAATAGAATGATCAGTATGCCGAGGAAGAGTGTTACTTTATGCACCCCGGGTAAAATCCCAATATCGGGAATGTCGGGAATATATCCATTGCCTATAGCATTAAAAACGTCATTCGTAATAACTATCGTGCCCCTGCTCATGGTTACAAGTTGCAGTGCCCCCCTGTAACCTAACCATCCGGCAAGCGTTGCTACAAAGGCGGGAATCTTCATCTGCCCTACCAGAAAACCAGAGAAAAACCCTGCCATAATCCCGATAACCAGGGTAAGTGCGATGCTGACATATACAGGCAAATGCCAGAATTCCATAGCAGTTGCCGCTACCGCACCGAGAAATCCAGAAAGATAGCCAACCGAAAGATCAATATGCGAAATGATAATAACCAGCGTCATGCCAACCGCTAATACTGCTATATAGCCGGTTTGATTTATCAGATTACCTATGTTTCTCGATGAAAGAAAAACACCTTTCGTTGTGATGGTAAAAAACGCCATAATAACTAACAAGGCAATATACATGCCCCATTCACGGATATTCTGCCGAAGTATTTTGTTTATATCGTTAATGAAAATCACCTCATGTCTACTTGTTCGAGCCATTTTACTGCTTATTCCCTCCTTCCGCAAAATCATCGCGTGCACCTACTATGTAGGCCACTACATGCTCTCGAAAAGTGTCAATATCGCCGGTTACGGGAGTGTCACAGACCTTACGCCCGTGGCGCAGCACCATCATTCGGTCGCTAACCTGATAGATATCTTCCAATCGATGACTGATGATAATGATGGAACAGCCCTGTTCCTTGAGCTCCCGTACTAAATCGAGAACTTTTTTTATGGCAGCCACGCTCAGGGCGGCTGTGGGTTCGTCCATTATAGTGACCTTGGTGTTGAAAGCTGTAGCACGGGCAATAGCTACTGCTTGGCGCTGACCACCGGATAGGCTTTCTACTTTCAAGCGCACGGAGGAGATGTCAATCTTAAGACGATCTAACAGACGTTTTGTTTCTTGTTCCATGTAATGCTCATCCATCACACCGATCGGACCTAATTTTACGCTCACCGCTTCACGTCCCATAAAAACGTTTGCGGCTACGTCGAGATTGTTAGCAAGGGCTAAGTCCTGGTACACCATCTCGATGCCCTGCTGGTGTGCATCCCAGGAATTGACCATGTGCACTTTCTTGCCTTCGATAAAAATCTCTCCTTCATCTGGAATGTACGCCCCACTAAGAATTTTCATCAGGGTAGATTTTCCGGCAGCATTGTCACCCACTAATCCCAACACTTCATTATGGTGTAGAACCAGATCTACCCCTCGCAATGCATGTACACCACCAAAGCTCTTTTTGATGTTCCTCATTTCCACAACGGGGATTGCTTTTACCATAGGTTTCCTCTCTTAATTTAAAAAATGATAGATGTATGATTGTACTAAATAAAACCAATAGATTGTAATAACGAGCAAAGCGAACAATCCCTACGATAACCAAGAGACCGTTCGCTTCGCTCACGTTGCTCCTTATTTACAGTAGGCTCTTTAAAATTAATAGCTTTTCGGTTATTTCTTATTTCAATCCGGTAAATTCGGTGGCTTTATAGTAACCGGAATCTATCAAAGCAGCCTTCACATTGCTCTGGTCGACAGTAACTACTACAGACGGTTTGGCAGGAACATCAATTTTTCCGTTGTTATAGGTATGGGTAGCTTCAGGAGTTTTGCCGGTAAGATAAGCGACAGCCGCAGCGATTGCATCACTAACTAATGTTCTGACGTCTTTTAAGACGGTCATTGACTGCTTACCATCAATAATGTACTGTACGGATGGTATCTCGGCATCCTGGCCAGAAACCACATAGCTCTTTACATCATTATCTGCAGCAAATGCGTCTGCAATTGCACGAGCTGTACCGTCGTTCGGCGCAAGGATGAATACATTACCCTTATCAGCAACTCCAGCGACAGTCAAGTTAGCTTCAGCCAGGTTCTTGGCAGTAACAAAGTCCCATTGGGTGGTAACTTGGCCAATGATCTTACCCATCTCATTACGGGTTAATGTGGACTTGCCCTTTAGTGCAATAGCTTCGCTTGAGTTTTTGATTACAAAAGTGCCATCGACAATCTTTGGCTGAAGGACATTCCAGGCGCCCTCAAAGAAGAGGAAGGCGTTGTTATCGGTGGCAGCACCGGCATACAAGTAAAGCGGATTACCGGTGCCAGAAGCCTTGTCAACCAGGTACTGGGCTTGAGCCTCTCCAACAGCAATGCTGTCAAAGGTCACGTAATAGTCAACAGCTTCAGTTTCGCGGATCAGACGATCGTAAGAAACAACCTTTATTCCGGCAGCTCTGGCTTCATCTGCAGCGGCAGCAGCAGCGGTAGCGTCATGCGGGCAGATGATAAGAACTTTAACGCCCTTAGTAATCAAAGCTTCAACATTCTCTTTTTCTTTAGCGGAAGAACCCTGACTGAAAAGAATCTCAGCATTGTAGCCCGCAGTCTTCAGTGCATCATTAAAGCGGGTTTCATCTTGTATCCATCTTGGCTCGTCCTTGGTTGGAAGAACGATACCAACGTCTAGCGCAGACTGTGCAAGCGAAAAACCTGCTATCATGGAAACAAATAGAAACACAAATACCAATAATAATAATTTTTTCATTTTAATTTTCCCCCTTTTTTTACTTATTAAACATTATTTAAGAAAATTTACTTCGAGATTTATTTATTATATCGCCCCCTTTTTTCATCTATATAATAGCCTAATATCTTCAAAAACCTATTTTTATAATATATCACCTCTTTCCTGCTGTCAATTTTTCGCTTCTTGTGCTTAGGATCGGGCTTACAATATCACATTTTCCCCTCCCCTTTGATTCTTTTATCAACAGCAAGTGGCAGAATAATACACACCTGAGAAATTTAAATTAAAACCTATTTCTATTAATAATATACGATATCAATTTTAAAAATCCTTCTTTTTTTGAAAAGTTTTTCGGTGGAAAATAGAGGGTAGCCTTGAAGAAATTGGTGGTAAAAGGAAGAAGTTAAATTTCATGACCGACTTTTCGTGCTCGTACTGTTTTATCCATGTCAATACCCATATTTATTCCGATCTCTACCAGGAGATTCCAACCTACGGCAATTTCCAGGTAATTGGTAAAATCACCGTATTCCGGAATGATAATAGTGGGAAAGATAGTCTTTCTTGTAGAAATTGCTATCACTTTTAATCCTATTCCTTTAATGAGTACATTCTTATATTTTTCCTCTTCCTCTTTGAAGGGATCGACAATGACCACTACTTCTTCTGTATTCATCACTTCTTCTATGCCGTGAAAGGCATAGGTGCCTTCCAAAAAATCCGATTTTTTTCGGGCGATTTCGTTTGCCTTAAGGGTTAATTCCTCGGCCACGCCATTGTTTCTGCCCGAAAAATAAATCATTCTCGAATTCATTAGAGTTTCGGTAATCTCCTCCGGAATATGCATCTGTAAAACTTGGATGATCAAATTACCTAATTGATTAAAATCGGGCAGGTCCATATTATTCAATTTCCTAAATAATAAATCGTAAAAAAGCGCCTGTTCTACCACTGATTTTGTGGCAGGAACTGCCTTCTCTTTACCGCAGGTTAACAGATAGGATAGGTGAGCTTCATTCATGATAGGAGTTCCGGTATTCGCCACAATACTAATAATATTATCATGATTTTGTCTTTTTAATTTTTGAATTAATTCTAAATCTTCTTTTGTTTTTCCTGAATTAGACGCTACAAATACTGTACTATCCAGAAGATTATATTCGAGTGCTTGTGTGGCGCAGTCGGTATAAAAATCTTCTTTATAGCCTTTTTTCCGGGCTTCATAAATTGTCTTTTTTGCCGGAAAAATACGGGATGAACCTTCACCGGTAAAAAATATTCTTTCTTTTTTTATTTCTTGCTCATAAGATATTATTTTTTCAATATCAAGGTGCTTGATTACTTCACCCGTCTCCAGCATTTCTCTGATTAAAAAAAACTGATTATATTTAGTATCCTGTAAATTCATCTCTTCTCTCCTGTTACTAAGTAACCATTATAAATATTTTATAAAATTTAACTCACTGTAATTGGGGAGTTTACCCACAAGCGGTTTGATGTATTTGATATAATCATCAGTCACAAAATTTCCTTCAGCATTGATGTATTTATCATCCATCGTTTTTATCTTTACTGCCACCTGATCAAGAGGAACAGTATCTAATTCAATTTGGTAAGGAAAAGAACTCACCCGATGGATGGAAACCATAATTCCTGAAGCACCTTCTTCAGCTAATTTTATGGCTTTGATTCCACAGGCATAAGCTTCTTCCAAATCAACTTTACTAGCTCTGTCTATAGCACACATCGAGAGAGACTCGGTTATCTGGAATTCCCCCCGGTAATTTGTTTCCTGATGAATCAGCTGATATAAATTAAGGGCTGCGCTCCCGCCACCCATTGCACCATATTCCATATCGGGAAAATCATCCTGTATCCGAAGGCTGGCTACCAAACTTTTATCTTCCCAGAGGATACCTTCACCACAGACAATGGAAACCCAGCCATATTTTTCGATACATTCTTTTACGTCTGATATAAATCTTTCTCTGGACAAAGGCCTTTCCGGTATATAAATAAGATGGGGGGCATCGGATTCATTTTTTTTAGCCAGTACCGCTGATGCTGCCAGCCATCCCGTATCTCTGCCCACCGTTTGTAAAATAACATATTTATCCACGCTCTGCATATCCCGAGCAAGTCTGCCTGCCTGTTGAACTGAAAGGCACACATATCTCGCTGCAGAAGGAAAGCCCGGAGTATGGTCAGTCCCGCAAAGGTCATTGTCCACGGTCTTGGGAATGCCAATTCCGCTTAGTCGATAATTATTTTTTTTACAATATTGCTCTACCTGTCGAAGGGTTCCCATTGAACCATTCCCACCAATAAGAAAAAAATAACGGATATTGAATTTTTTAAGTTGTCTCAAAATAAGGGGAAATTCTTCCTCTTTTAAGATATATCTGCATGAACCCAGGGCGGATGAAGGCGTTTGCCGCAAGGCATTAATGACTCGAGGTTCCTCTTTCCCCAAATCAACAATCTCGTCTTTCATAAATCCTATAATCCCATTTCTCATACCAAGAATGTTTTTGATTTTTTTCGATTTAAGACCTTCTTGAATAAGACCACAAAGACTTGAATTTATCACCGAAGTTGGTCCGCCAAATTGTCCTATAATCGCATTTTCTTCCATAATCCACTTCCCTAATAGATTTAAAATTAGCTATACTCATTTCCAATTTTGTTTAAACTTCACATCGTTTTTTTATACTACCGATATTCTTTATAAAACTATTCCCGGAATTTAGAAAAGGTATCAAAGCCCACCGCTGAGAGAATAATGGCTCCTTTGATGACATACTGAACATAAATATGTATGCCAAGAAGATTAAATACATTAGCAATAATATTTAAGAGCAAAACACCGACTAGAGTCCTCACTACCGACCCTTCTCCGCCGGATACACTGGTACCGCCGATAACCGTTGCGGCAATCGCATCCAGCTCATAACCCTGTCCTGCCAGAGGTGTCACTGATAATAACCGGGCAGCATAAATAACGCCGGCCATTGCGGCCATTAAACCTCCGACAACAAAGGTAAGGATATGATAGTAATCTACTTTTACCCCGGAGAGCCTTACTGCTTCTTTGTTCCCGCCAAGGGCACAGGCATATCTCCCGAACCTGGTTCTCACCAAAATAAACTGCCAAAAAGCGACCATGATGACCAGGATGACCACCGGAAAAGGTATTGGCCCCAGATATCCATTTCCTATAAAAGCGAAGTCCGGTGCCTCCACATACAAGGGATACCCACCGGTATATAAATATACCAAACCTCTTACAATGGTCATGGTTCCCAAAGTTGCAATAATGGCGGGAATATGGATCTTTGCTGCCAAAAATCCGTTTAACAGACCGACCAATGAACCTACTACCAGAACTAACAATATGGCAAGACTCCAGTGCATATAGTTTTGCAGACCAACACACATAGCTGCAGACAGGGCAAGTAATGAGCCAACAGAGATATCAAAACCTGCTCCAATAATAACAAAGGTTGTTCCTATGGCCATAACCCCGATAATAGAACTTTGCCTGAGGATATTGAGAATATTAGCCGAGGACAAGAAACCGGGTGTAATAATCGATAAAAAAATACATAATAAAATAAATATAAATAAAATGCCATTTTTCTTTATCGAATACCAGGTTAAATTTAAATTCATCTTTTTATTCATATTCCCTTCCTTATTTAATAAAATATTTTATTTCCAAATTTTAGCGCTTATTTATCTGCTTGTAATATAATTCTCATAATTTCTTCCTGGCTAACGCCCTGTTTAAATTCACTGGATATTTTCCCATGACTTAAAACTAAAATTCTATCCGAGACTTTCACCACTTCCGAAACTTCCGTAGAAACAAAAATAACGCAAACGCCCGATTCGGCCAGTTTACCTACAATGTTATATATTTCCACTTTGGCATTCACATCAATTCCCCGAGTCGGTTCATCCAGGATTAAAACTTTCGGTTCGGTTTGCAGCCATTTTGAGATAACCACCTTTTGCTGGTTTCCTCCACTTAAATACTTTACCACCTGATTGACGCCCGAAGTCTTTATACCTAATTTCTTTATGGCTTGTTTGGTTACATCAAATTCTTTTCTGGGTGAAATGACCCCTTTATTTACAAATTGGTCCAGGGTGGGAAGTGTAATGTTTTTGTATAATTCCAGCATCAGAACGAGTGCATCTTTTTTTCTATCTTCGGGAACTAGGGAGATACCTTGATTCACTGCATCTATTGGTGAACGAAACCTGACCGGTTTATCATTGATGAAAATTTGGCCGCCTTCCAGCTTGTCCGCACCAAAAATAAGCCGTGACAGCTCGGTCTTCCCTGCTCCCATAAGACCGGTAATACCCAAAACTTCACCGGGAGAAGCCTTAAATGACACGCCATTTATTCTTGGTTTTCTCCACAGATTTTCTACTTCTAAAATTGTCTTTTGACTCTTTTTCCCTCCGGTGGGTGGAGAGGTATAAGCATTTTTTAAACTCTCACCGACCATCATGGTAATAACTTCATCCCGGTTCACCTCTTTAGTAAGAACGGTTTTAATCTTTTTCCCATCCCTTAACACGGTAATCCGGTCGGCAATCCTAAAAACTTCTCCTAAAATATGGGTAATATAGAGGACGCTGATATGATTTAATTTGAGCTCAGCAATGATGCGGAAAAGATGCTCTATTTCATTTTCTGATAAAGAAGCGGTCGGTTCATCCATAATGATAAATTTAGTTTTATGGATGAGGGCTTTCAAGATCTCTACTAATTTTTGCTCTGCCACACCCAGGTTTCTTGCTTCTTTATGGGGAGGAAGTTCAAAGCCAAGTTTCTCCGAAATATCAAGATATTCCTGGTAGATTTTTTTTTCATCAATTAAGCCCCATGGGGTAAAACGCTCTACTCCCAAAAATATATTCTGAATCACCGTGAGCTGAGGAATTAAACTATTTTCTTGATAAATGACATTGATGCCGTTTTGAAAGGCCTGCGCGGGAGAATCAAATTCTGCTTTCTGGTTATTAAAATAGATTTCTCCTGAATTTCTTTTATAGGCACCTACCAGCACTTTAATCAGGGTCGATTTACCGGCGCCATTTTCTCCCACCAAAGCATGAACCTCATCCTGGTAGATTTCCAAATCTATATTGTCCAGTGCCTTTACTCCGGGAAAAGATTTATTTAATTTTCTCACTTCTAATATTACTTTTTCTTTTTTTTGATTTATGACTGTGTCGATAAGAAATCACCTACGGTTTTTAAATTTTCGTCGGGTATTTTCAATAAATCCCAGGATAAAACCATGCCTTTAACCTCCGTCTCTGCCAGGGATTCTAAATATTTTTTCAAAATTTTTGCGGTAATATGGCATAATCCGGGTATTTGCACTGCCTCGATTCCTACATAGATGTTGACATTTTCTCCTAAATCAAGTTCCTTTATTCTTTGCATCTCAAGGTAAATGATATTTTCGGAAATACCATTCTTTAACAGATCATTTATTTGGGTCGGCAAGTCCACCCCGATGATTCGACTTATCTCCCGGATGAACTGGCTTTCGTCCAGGGTGGGATTCATATTTAAGATCGCTTTCATAAAACAAGATAATTCCAGGGGAAGACCTGCCGGACCTGAGGCATGACCATAGATCATCGGCTTTATCCAGTCACAGGTCTTGGCTAATAACCGGTAATCTTGAGACACTAAAGGAGCCAAAGAGGGGGCAAATAAATCAACTCCTACAATTTTACCCATTTGTTTTGCCTTATCAGCAAAGATTTTTACCGCCTGATAAATATTTTGTTTACGGAAATCATAAAATTTTTTTAGATTACCTGGAATAATCATATCGGAAAAGGATTGGCAAGTTCGCAAATAAGTGATATCCATAGTTTTAAGTTTTTCAAAAACGGCTTTTGCCTGGTTCCGATAGTTTTCTAAATCCTCATCATATTGAGTATAAAATTTTTTCCGACAAAACTGACAAAAGCAAGAAAAAAGGAGTTCAAAGCCATTGGAAGGAGAAGGAAAGCGAATTCGATCTAAAAAGACCCCATCAAGGCTACTTTCTGTTATTTTATTCTGATATTGGTCAAATATTCGTCTTATATGCTCTCCATCGTTAGGGCAAAGGAATAAAAAATCTTCCTCCCCCTCTCCCAATTTATCCCAACAGCCATTTTTACCATAACCATATAATCCGTCGAATGTTTCTATTGCTTGCTCCCGTTCTATTTTAAAACCGAGAATATCAGCTAAAACAGGATACCAGAGATAAGTCTTTATTTTAAAATCCGTACAGATTTCTCTAACTAAATCAAGATTTTTTTTGTTGAGATCCGGCCATATGATTAAAGCCTCCAGGTCAAGAAACTCTTTAGCTGTTGCCAGCTTCTTTTTTAAATAATCATTTTTGCCTAATGAGTTATTTGTGATATGATTTAAAACGATCTGAGTACCAATCCATTTTTGCTTCATTTATTTAACTTAAATGTTTTAAGTATTGCCCCCTCTTAATTTTAATTAAAGATATTACCTGTAATTTGGCTAAAAACTATATTTTTACATCTCAGGAACAAACTTATCTACATTATTTTTTGTTACAATGATATGCTTAATTTCTACAAATGATGGTACCGTTTCGCCATTCAAATATTTAGCGGTCGTCTCTACTGCTTTATAGCCCTCTTCGACCACTGAAAAATAGGTACTGCCAGTAACTCTTCCTTCTTTTATATAAGGAACTAATTCTTTGGCATACTCCAGACCGGTAACATACACTCCGGTTACACCTGCTTCTTCCAAGGCCATGGCTGCTGCAATAGCTCCACTCCACCACTGACAGCTCACTAAATCAACTTTTCTACCGCTTTGCAGAAATGCTTCCATGAAAGCCAGTGCGCCTTCTTTGGTCCAACCCTCTATGGGTCTCTTCTCCACAACAGTCCAATTCGGATGTTTGGCTGCAATTTTCAAAAATCCCTCTTCGCGCATTCTTTGGGGGGCAGTTCCCGGATTACCTTCAATGAGTACAATACTGGCCGCTTTATCTCCCAGGAGCAGCTCCGCCATTTCTCCCTGAATAATTCCGGCACCAATTTCAGACCTTCCGATATAAGATACAACTCCCGCGTATTTCCCTTCAGGATCTGTGCCCAGGGAATTGGTAAAAGATATTAAGGGAATATTAGCATCATTACAAAGTTTTACTGCGGGAAGTAATGCCATATTGTCTGCAGCACAAAGCATAATTGCATCCACTTTTTTTACAATAAAGTTTTCTACCTGAGAGAGCTGCTTCCCGGCATCCCACTCGGCATCTGCATAGGTAATATTTAAACCAAGATCGAGAGCTGCTTGATCTATTCCTCTGCGCATAACGCTAAAAAACTCTACCGTCCCCGGCAGTAATACGGCTACTTCTTTCTTTTGAGCAAAGGAAACAGAAAAACTTCCCAAAATTAAACCCATCATTAACACAATCAAAATAGATAATTTAAGATAACTTTTCATTTCAGAAATCCTCCTTAAAACTTTATTAGATATTAGATCAGTAGTCTTTTTAAAGTAAATAATATTTATTTTATATACGCCTCACCGCCTTTTTTGGATTATTTTTTAGTCCGGTTGAATTTATTATGTTATCATTGCTATATTAAAATTATAAATTATTTCATTTTTTATTTATTAATTACTATCAATCCTTTCTTTTTTAAAGGCTCAAGCACCATGACTGCTGCTCCAATTAAAACGCCGTCTTCACCTAATTTAGAAAATTCCAACTTGGGAACAAAAGGGATTATTTTTCTGATATTCATCTTCATTTCTTCTAAAAATCTTGCTGGTAAAATTGAAATTCCTCCTCCGATGATTACTAATTCCGGATCAAGTACACAGGATATGTTTGCAATACCGTAAGCAAGATATTTTAGAGTTTCTTGTACAATATTAAGAGCAATGCCGTCACCCTGGGCAGCCATTTTAAATATTTCTATAACCTTGATATTCTTGCCCAATTTTTTTCTTGCTTTTTCTACAATAACTTTATAACTGGCTAATTTTTCCAAACAGCCATAATCTCTAATGCTCTTCGAGGCGTATTTGGGATCAATAAATAGATATCCTGCCTCACCAGCAGCGTTATTAGCCCCTTTATAAAGTTTCCTATTAATGATAATGCCGGCACCTATTCCGGTTCTTTCTCCCACAAAGACAAAGTTGTTAATCTTTTGGGCTACCCCCTTGGTCTTCTCGCCTAAGGCCATCAGATTCACATCGTTCTCAAGAGCAACGGGTATTCCAATTTCTTCTAAGGTTAAATCATCCAAAGACATTTCCCAGTTTAAATAAGGAGTACCAGTCACTTTTTTTAATTTACTATCAATAATTCCCGGTAGGCCAATACCTATCCCTAATATTTTTTCTTGAGAAATATTTATTTCTTTTATAAAATCTTTTAATAAAAAACTCAGAGATTTTTTTAATTTTTGGCCATTTAAAGATTCCATCTTGGGACCAAACTTCTCTTTAATAATATGGTAAGATAAATCCATCAAGGCTACTCTGATACCATTTTCTCCTCCCAAGTCAACTGCAATCATATAAGCTGTTTTTGAATTTATTTTTAATAATATTGGTTTCTTTCCTCCTGAAGAATCTCCTTTCCCAATTTCCTGAACGATATCTCTCTCCATTAAATCCTTAACAATGGCAGAGATGGTGGGAGGGGTTAAACCTATTATTTTACCAACATCTGCTCTTGAAATAGGACCATTTTTCTCAATCGTTCTTAATATCAAACCTTTATTTATATTCCTTATTTCCACTAAACTATTCCCCCTTCTGTTTTTTTTAACAGAAAATAGGTTCTCTTTATCCTTATCATGTTTTTTATTATACTTTTATATTAGCTTGTACTTAAATATGCTTTCTTAATTAATTTTACTAACTAAGTATATAATAAAATTTTTCCTATCTGATGTCAAATTTTTTTATAGAATGGATTCCTACTATTGTTTTCGCGGAAGCAGTATATAATTTTTATCAAAACTAAAAACCGACATCACCTGGCCGGTCATCTAAGCATATATGCCTTCTGAAGAAGTAATAATTAATTCGAATGATTAATGGGAAATTTCAAAGGAAAGGCAAAAACAGGAAAATTTGGAGGCTAAAAAAATCCAGCGTCTCACTAATGATCTCTTCTAAAACTGAAGAAACTATTGTTATATCTACATTGATGAAGGCCGTATCTTCGGAAATCTATGAAAATTGCTTAAATCGCTCTCTTAATTTTTAATGTTTGTTAAGCTTTTGAAGAAAGCTTTTCTATTCTACTCTTTTGGTTAATTAGAGTTATGATTTGCATAAATTTATTCTTCTTAATTTTACTCTTTCTTCCTGAATGGCGCTGCTTATTTTTTTTAGTAAACTTTCCTTCTTATTATCTGTACTATTATTCCAAGCGAAATAACAGTTAATCCAATGATAGCAACTGTGATTATACTTTGAACTGGCACAGCATCGGCAGTAAGTCGTTTTATTAGTATCCCAAATAAAGCCCAATCCACTACCAGGCAGTAGAAAATATCTTTTCGATTAAAAAGTATCGTAAGTGAGATAGCGATACCGATAATGATGACAGCTATAGTCCAAAATGGTTCACTGAGTCCAAATCGGTTCCAGTTAAGATCTACCAAAAGTGCGGTGGCGTTGGCAATCGTGGCTATGGTAATCCAACCAAGATACACACTAAAAGGAAGATGAACCAAGTATTTTTCAGATCTTGAGGAATCCGATCTACCAACCTGTAGTTTTATATAGATAGCGATTAAAGAACCCAACAGGATTAACATAAGAAAAAGGGATAAAGAGACCATTTCAAAGTGCCAGGCAAAAATCCAGCCAAAATTGGCAAGAGAAGAAACGAAAAACAGAATACCTATTTTTTCCAGGAAAGAAATATTTTGCATATTCTTTCTAAAAGCATAGACCAACTGGTAAATAATGAAAATAGCCAGTAATAGATAGATTACTCCCCAAACTAAAAAAGTAAATCCTGACGGAACGAACAAGTTGGGGTATTGGTCAGATAACTCACCGGTTGTCTGGTTATTTAAGGGAAGGGCGACAGCAAGATAGTTTATGATAACCATAGCTACAAAGCTTAATAAATTCAAAATTGATAAAGTTTTTCTTAACCGAGTATTATTCATGACATCTCCTCCTTTTCTTTATTTATAATATATTTACATAAAGAAAAATTACCCAATCCATCCCGGCTCTATTTTGCTTTTTTTCTGGCTTTTACTACCAATGATTTCTTCTTCCCGGATTTTTTTTGAAAGATTCCCAAGATAATTTCTGCTTCTTTAAAAGGCACGGTGATAAAGGAAAAATCATTATATACTTCCACCTGATCAATGGCAGAATTCCTAACCCCTGTATTTTGGATAATAAACTTTACCAGTTTACTGGGACTTATCTTATCTTTCTTACCCAAGGCTATAAATAACCTGGTGGTGCCTTCCATTTCTATCTTCCGGTTTCTGCTTGATAGATCTTGTATTTCATTATATAAGCCGGGATTAAGTTTATCATCAAAACTGTAATTTAGTAACTTGGCCAGTATCTGGGTTGGGTTATTGTCCTCAAGAAGTTTTTTAGCCCAATTATAATAAGTATTATCTACCTTTTCGCTGTCAATAGCAGTTATATCTTCGTTTATCTTCTTTGTTTTTGCGTTAATTATATCCTTGATCCTTGGTACTTTTGACTTTTTTATATCGGTCTTAGCGATGCGCTGAATAAACATCAACCGGTTATACTCGCTCGGAGTAATAAAGGTGATGGCCGTTCCCTGTTTACCCGCCCTTCCTGTGCGGCCAATCCTATTCACATAGGATTCGGGGTCTTGAGGAAGAGAATAATTAATCACATGGGTCATATTGCTAACATCTATACCACGCGCAGCCACATCGGTTGCCACCAGTACGTTGATCTTCTTTTTCTTTAACTTATCCAGGGTTTTTTCTCTTTGTGCCTGTGAAATGTCACCGTGAATCGCATCAGCATCATACCCTCTTTCAACAAGATGGCCGGCAACATCAGCGACATCATTCTTTGTTCGGCAAAAAACTAATCCGTAAAAATCTTCTTCAATATCAATGATCCGGCACAACGCCTCGAATTTGTCGGCAGCTTTGACTTCATAATAGATCTGTTCGGTAAGATCGGCGGTCAGCTGCTGTTTCTCGACAGTGATAAATTTGTAATCTGCCATGTATTTACTAGCGAGCGCTTTAATCTTTGCGGGCATGGTAGCTGAAAACAAAAAAGTCCTTTTCTTTGGATTAGTGTGTTTCATGATCTCTTCCATATCCTCAATGAATCCCATATTAAGCATTTCATCAGCTTCGTCAAGGATCAGATATTCGATATCCTTAAGATTAAGCGTCTTCCTGTTTAGGTGGTCAATTACTCTGCCGGGTGTACCCACCACAATATGCACTCCTTTTTTAAGGCGCCTCAATTGCTGGTCGATTGATTGCCCTCCATAGATAGGAATGGCCTGGATGCCGGAATCTCCCCTTAATGAGCTAATCTCTTCGCAAACCTGTATGGCAAGCTCCCTTGTAGGAGTAATGATAAGGGCTTGTACAATTTTTTTGTCAGGATCTATCATTTCTATTAGAGGAAGTCCGAAGGCAGCTGTTTTGCCGGTACCGGTCTGTGCCTGCGCCATGATATTGATATTATTCCCCAATATGAGAGGAATTGCCAAGGCTTGAATCTGAGATGGTTCTTCAAAACCTTTCTGGTGAATAGCATCCAATACTCCTTGTGAAAGGCCAAGGTGCTCAAATTTGATTTTATCTTTCATTTCTTTCATTGCTTTTCTCCTAAAATAAACTTCGATCAAAGTGAGATATATTGAAGTTTATTTCTTTTTCAACTTACTATTTTCTTTAAATTTTTTTTCTCTTGATATCGAGAGTGCGAATTTAATAGTTTTTTCCTAAGGCGTATATTAGAAGGAGTGATCTCTAACAATTCGTCCTCTTGAATATAATCTAATGCTTGTTCCAAGGAAAACTGGCGGGGATTTTCCAAACGCAGCGCTTCATCTGAGCCGCTGGCACGCATGTTGGTAACATGTTTTTTCTTGGCTACATTCACTTCCATATCTCCGGTTCTTTTATTCTCTCCGATAATCATCCCTTGATAGATCTCTGTAGCCGAATTAACGAATAAGGTACCCCTTGCTTGAGCGTTATAGAGACCGTAGATACTGGTTACGCCGCTTTCAAATACAATTAAGACACCTCGGGAACGATGAGGGATAAGCCCTTTGTAGGGTTGGTAATTAAGAAAGACGTGGTGCATGATACCTTTACCTTTGGTCTTGGTAAGAAATTCATCTCTGAAACCAATTAGGCCTCTGGCCGGAATTTCAAATTCAAGTCGAAGTTGACCATCGGCAATATCAGTCATATTAATTGATTTTGCTTTTCTTTTCCCGCAAATTTCCATAACTGCCCCCATAGTATCTTTAGGAATATCACAGGTCATCAGTTCTATCGGTTCGCACTTTTCTCCATTAATATGCTTAAAAATAACCTTGGGTTTGGACACCTGAAATTCATAACCTTCACGGCGCATATTTTCAATTAATATAGAAAGATGAAGCTCTCCCCTTCCTGATACGTGAAAAGTGTCCGTAGATTCGGTTTCTTCCACCTTCAAGCTGACATTGGTCTCAATTTCTTTAAACAATCTATCTCTTAAATGTCGAGAAGTAATGAATTTACCCTCTTTTCCGGCAAATGGACTATTATTTACTATAAAATCCATAGTTAGAGTGGGTTCATCAATCTTGATTTTTGCTAAAGCTTCCGGATTTTCTTTACAAGCAATAGTCTCGCCTATATTAGCATCGCTGATTCCAGCTATAGCTACAATCTCCCCTGATTGTGCTTTTTTTACCTCTACTCTCTTTAATCCTTCAAAAACGTAGAGCTTTATGACCTTACATAATGTTTTTCTCTTATCCCATTTGATTAAAGTTACGGTTTCTCCTTCTTTAATTTTTCCACGAGTAATCAGTCCCACAACTATTTTCCCTACATAATCGTCTTGACTAAGATTAGTCACCAGTAATTGCAGGGGAGCATTATATTCCACTAAAGGAGCAGGTATATGTTCCAAAATGGTTGAAAAAAGAGGTTCAAGATTCTCTTTCAAGTCCTCCGTAGAAAATCCGGAAACACCTGCGCGTGCAGAAGTGTAAATAACCGGAAAATCGATCTGGTCATCATTGGCTCCCAGATCAATAAATAGATCATAGATTTCATTCAATACTTCGGCAGGTCGGGCATTTGGCCGATCTATTTTATTAATCACTACGATAGGAATAAGATTTAATTCCATTGCTTTACGCAAAACAAATTTGGTTTGGGGCATGGGTCCTTCAAAGGCATCCACAATCAAGAGAACGCCATTAACCATCCGAAGTATTCTTTCAACTTCCCCACCGAAATCTGCATGTCCCGGAGTATCTACAATATTAATCTTGGTGTTCTGCCAATAAACGGAGGCATTTTTGGAAAAAATAGTAATTCCCCTTTCTCTCTCCAGATCATTAGAATCCATGATCCTCTCTTTTACTTCCTGGTTCTCCCGAAAAGTACCGCTTTGTTTAAGCATGGCATCAACAAGTGTAGTCTTTCCGTGGTCTACATGGGCAATAATAGCAATATTTCTTAAATTTATATTTTTCCTCATATTTATTTCCTTTATCCTAAATAGTGACAGGCGGGTAAATTGTAAGTATACCACAATATTAAGAAATATCAAAATTTTTTTGACCTTTCAAAAATTTATTGCATACTTTTTTAGAGAGATTATGGAATTTGAGGATAAGAACATGGATATCTCGATGAAAAAATTAAAACTTCTACTCGCTTTTTCCCTAACCTTCTTTTAGATATGCTTACCCATGATATAATGAGGAATAGTTTTCCCCAATAAAAATCGGAGGAAAGAATATTTCCCGCTAAACAATATATTAAAATTCAATTTTATAAAAAAATCTTTTGCGCTTTCTGATACAACCCCAAAATGGACTCCCCGGACATTTTCCTTCTGTAGAAAATCAAGAAAATGATCGATCAGCAAAGAACCAATATTTTGCCTTCTGTATTCCGCTCTAATGTTGATATGCAAAGTTGCAGGATATTCTTGGGAAAAATCAGGTGAAATAAATTCTCCTTTCAAATAACTGGATATAATATTTTTAAGTAATATTAGGCTATTTCTGCGTAAAAGTTGACGACGACCTAAAGCTTTACATATTAATCCTGGAACAATCTTATGTTTCATTAATCTACGCATCTTTCGAATATCCTGAGCTCCTATAATATAACCAATTACCTGATTTACTTTAACTGCAACAAAGCAGGATAAAGGTTCATAATCAGTAAAATATTTGGTCAATAGGTCAGCCAGTATCTCATCATCAAAGATAGAATCCCTGTGCTCTCCTAACACGATGTTCTCAAGGCTGATCTTTTGAATAGCCTCTCTATCTTTTATCTGATAGTTACGAATTTTTATACTCGTTACATCCATATTGATTCATCCTATTGTCGTACATTGAAACCCGTATAAACACTGGAAGACTGTATCGTGCTCTTCTCTGTTTATCTGGGTGTTTGTTATGGTTAATCGGGGTAACTTTCTACAGCAAAGAGTTCATTTTCCCGAATAAATGATTCGAGTAAATTTTTTAGTAAGGGATTCTTTAATTGACTTTGATAAGATTTAAGTACTTTTTGCTTTAAGTTCTTTGTTTCTTCCGATAGCATCAATCTTTCCCATCCTCCATCAAAAGTAATTAAACTAATTGGCGGCATGGTGTATAAATCAGGAGTGTATTTTTTGGGATAAGGATACAGAGGGTGATGAACTAAGTATTTATAAGCAATTTTCTTATTCGGAGATTGTTCTAATATTTTCTCTACAATTTTGCTGGTGATGGCATGGTCTTTATGGGTGTCGTTAGGATGAGGATAGAGTACAATATCAGGGTTAAAACTATCTATCCGGCTTCGGAAATTTTTTTCTAATTCTACCTGATCTTCTTGGATAAGATTACCGTCCGGATAATTTAAGAAAATTAAATTGTTAACCAACACCCCTAAAATATTGGTAGCGGCTTCAAATTCTAAATATCGTAGATCTTTTAAACTGCGCCTATTGCCATCAGTAACCAATACAATTTTGACTTCGGCTCCTCTCTTTATTGACTCGATAATATAACCGCCACAGGCAAGTGTTTCATCGTCAGGATGAGGTGAAAAAATCAGAACTTTTTGGTCTTTTTCCGGCAGCTTTACATCATTTAAAAAATAAATGGTCAACTGCGGCATAACTGGATTGGTTCTAATATACCAAAAAATTCCAGCGCAAACGCAAACAAACAAAATTATTATTACAATAAGAATTTGGGTTTTACGATTATTTTTAATTTTCTTGAATGGTTTTATCATGGTCCTCTTGGAAGGCCTTTTTAAAATTTTTAGAAAGTTGATAATCTAAAATAATTTTGGGTGATCAATTTTTCCTCAATTATTATTATAATAACATTTTTTTTACTAATTAAAAAATTTTTAGCAGAATTTTTGTATCGCTTACACCAAGCGAAAGTAATCGCCATAGCACAAAATTATTCTTCTTTTTATTTTAAAACAGAGTTTATCCTATTGACATTCCTGAATATTTTAGGTATAAGAAGGATGAATAAAAAAATAAGATTTTTTTATTAAAGTGAAATCTGTGAAGATTTTTGAAAAATATAGAGGAGAATTATGAATCAAAAAACTACTTCGGACAAACCTCCCCAGCGAAGGAAAAACGGTAAAGATCGAAAAGTATTTTTAGGTCCTGTTCCTGATCTTGAAGAACACGTTCGCCCGGATTGGTGGAGTCGAATCTTTAATTATCTTTATTTAAAAACCGATGGCGATGTGGTAGACGACCTGAGCATTACCGCAGGTGAAATTACTCAATTTTTAGATATTCTAAAACTCTCGCTGGAAGATAAAATTCTTGACTTGTGTTGCGGACAAGGCAGACATTCCCTTGAATTAGCCAGGAGAAACTTTAAAAATATCGAAGGATTGGATCGCTCTCATTATCTGATCCAAAAGGCTAAGGCTCGCGCAAGAAAAGAAGATTTAAATGTCAGGTTTAGAGAGGGTGATGCCCGGAAAATTCCCTCCCCACCCGATACTTTTGATGCTGTAACTATATTGGGTAACAGCTTCGGCTATTTTGAGACTATTCAGGATGACTTGAGAGTATTAAAGGAAATATTTAGAGTTTTAAAGCCCTGGGGCAAACTTCTTATTGAGATTACCGACGGCGAATACCTAAAGAAACACTTTCAAGCCAGATCTTGGGAGTGGATGGATAAAAAGCATTTTGTTTGCAGAGAACGCTCCCTTTCTCTTGATAAGCAGCGTCTCATATCCAGAGAGATTATTAATCACGTAGAAAAAGGGATGATAACAGACCAATTCTATGCTGAAAGGCTATATTCTAAAGAAAGTTTAAATCGTCTTTTGGAGACAGCTGGTTTCAGTGATATCGCCTTTCATGGTCAATTCTCTCCTGATTCCAAACGAAATCAAGATTTGGGCATGATGGAAAGATGTATCATTGTTAGCGCCGTAACTAAAAAAGAATGGACACCCATCAAAAAGAAACTGAGAAAAGAGTTAAAAAATGTGGTAGTTATTTTAGGAGATCCACAAAAAGCAGATCCATTAAAACCCTCTACCATCTTTGATGATGATGATTTTTATACTATAGATCAATTAAAATCAGGGCTAAAGGAGCTGAAAAATTATAATTTTACTTATCTGAGTAATCACGATACTTTAATACAAGATCTGATAAAAGTGAAAGAGAAAATTAATTTTGCCTTTAACCTGTGTGATGAAGGCTACTACAATGATGCACAAAAAGAACTGCATATACCCTCTTTGCTGGAAATGCTCGGTATAGCATACACCGGCTCGGGACCACAATGCCTTGCTTACTGTTATGATAAGTCATTAGTGCGTGGTATTGCACGGGAAATGGAAATTCCGGTACCGGAAGCTTTCTTTATTAAGCCCGAAGATACTGCTTTTGAATTGCCCTTTAGTTTTCCGGTAATCGTAAAGCCAAACTTCGGGGATTCTAGTTTTGGGATTACCCAAAACAGCGTGGCCAACAGTTTTGAAGAATTAGTAAATGCTATTTCGGAGATCAGGGAAAAATTTGGTTATGATAAGCCCATTCTTGTTGAGGAACTTCTTACCGGAAAAGACCTTAGCGTGGGAATCATAGGAAATCCTCCCGAACCCTATACTGTCCTGCCTATCATTATGGCAGATTATTCATTATTGCCGGAAAATTTGCCGCAGATCTGCGGTTATGAGTCTAAATGGCTCCCGGAATCACCCTATTGGAATATAAAATCTGCTGCTGCTGAGCTTCTGGAAGATGTAGAAAAATTCATTATCGAGTGCTGCTTGAAACTATCCGAGAGGTTAGAATGTAAAGATTACTGCCGATTCGATTGGAGAATTGATGCTAATGGCGCCCCGAAGCTCCTTGAAGTCAATCCTAACCCCGGTTGGTGCTGGGATGGTCACCTGGTTAAGATGGCCGAGATTGCCGGGAAATCCTACGGTGAAACCCTAAAAATGATTTTACAAGCCACCGAGCAACGTCTTGGTATAAAATAAATAAAAAATAGGGCACATCCTATTTCTTTTGATATAAATGTGATGTGTCCCTATTTTTTTTATTTAACAGTAGATTCTACTTTTTCAAGTCTTTTTTCTAAATCCTTAAAGTAGGCTTCGAGTTTTTCCAAATCAAGAAATTCCGGAGCGGTATCAGGAACGCTTAAATAATAAACTGTCATATCCGGCAATTCACTGGGATAATTTTCTATCTTTTCACTTTGATAAAAGAAGAAGGTTTTCCCCATCATCTTTTTAAAGGATTCTCGATTTAATTTGATTATATTTTCCTTTGTTAATTTTTGCCCGGTAATGATCCATTCTTCCGAATTTGAAAATGGGTCGGTGGCAATCAGACTAAAGGCATAAAACGGTTTTAAGCTGTTTTCTTGATTAATTATTTTAATATATACCCAAGAATTACTCTCTTCTGTTCCCTTAAGAATAGCCCAAAAAAGGGAAATTCCCTTTGCTTTAAAAAATGAATCCGCTCCGTGATATTTGTTGGGACCGGGTTGCTGCTCGGCAACTACCGAAATAATACAAGCTATACTTAAAGCTAAAAACAGATAGGTAAAAAAAATAAAGATCCTTCTTTTCATTTTTAATCTCCCTTCTCTTTAAAAATTTTCAGCTCCTTTTCAGCCAGGTGTACCTCTACCTCTTGATTTAATACATATTTTGCATATTCGACAGCATTGTAAGAGGTAATATTTAAGCTATGTCCATAAACATCTATGGCAAATTCGACTTTCTCTCCCAAAAAGACTTTTTCGGTAACAATTCCTTTTAATTCTTTCCCTTCTACCTTTTTAGAAAGTTGTACAAATTCTGGTCTGATAAAAACATTTATTTTTTGTTGGGGTTTAATTCCCTCTGAAACGGCAGCAATTTTGTAAGCATGATTAAATATTTTTACCATTATAAAGCCATTTTCCACTTCTTGTACTTCTGCAGGAAGTGTATTAATTCTACCAATAAACTTCGCAACAAATTCTGAATTAGGTTGAAAGTATAAATCTTCTGCTGTTCCTACCTGAATTATCTTCCCTTTATTCATAATGGCTATGTGGTCAGATATAGCCATTGCTTCCTCCTGATCATGAGTAACATAAATAGAAGTCATGTGGAGAGATTGCTGTAGACGTCTTATTTCGCTCCGAGTATGAACTCTTAATTTTGCATCTAAGTTTGATAAAGGCTCATCCAGGAGAAGAACTTTTGGTCTGATCACAATGGCACGGGCAAGGGCTACCCGCTGCTGTTCTCCGCCAGAAATCTGGTGAGGAAACTGCGCTTCATACCCGGTTAAGCCCACCATAGCTAAAATTTCATCAACTCTCTGTTTTTCTTCTTGTGGAGAAACCCCTTTTACTTTTAGACCATAAGCAACATTTTCATAAATCGAAAGATGGGGAAAAAGAGCGTAATTCTGAAAAACGAACCCAATATTTCGTTTATTTGCCAATAAATTGGTCACATTTTCTTCTCCAAGAAAAATAGTTCCCTGATCTGGTTGTTCAAAGCCGGCAACCATTCTTAAGGTAGTGGTCTTACCGCAGCCAGAGGGGCCTAATAAGGTTACCAGCTTAGCATGTTCGATGTCTAAATTAACATTATCAACGGCTTTTACTTTGCCTTTTATTCGATGTATAAAGGTTTTATGAATATTGCTTAAATGGATTCCGATTGCTTCCATATTATCCTCCTAAAATGTTAGACATATCGATTGCTCCTGGGCCGCGAAATAGCCTGAGAAACAAATTAATAAATATAATCACTATAAAAACAATTACGACTACCAGAGTGGAAAACGCAGCAGCTACGCCTAATTCCAGTTCGGTCATCTTCTCGAGAATACGAACGGTAATAAGAGTCCAGTTTATAGAAATTAAAAAGATGGTAGCGCTGATTGCTGTCATTGAACGAATAAATACTATCCCTAAACCGCTAAATAAACCGGGAAGGATAAGTGGTATGGTGATACGTTTAAAAGTGGTGGCAGCATTAGCTCCTAAGCTTGAGGATGCTTCTTCGATGCTTGGATCGATTTGCTGAAGAATAGCTACTGTAGTCCGAATTCCCGTAGCACCATATCGAAAGACATAACAGGCTATGATAATAATTGCCGTTCCGGTTATCATAATCGGAGGATTATTAAAAGCAATTAAATACGCAATTCCTACTATCGTTCCGGGCAGAGAGTAATTGACCATTGAAATAATCTCCATAGCAGATCGGGAAATAAAGGTCTTTTTAGAGATCAAATATCCCACAATAACACCATAAAACCCCCCCAGCAACATTCCCGTAGTGGCAATAATAAGTGTATCTTTTATGGCCTTTAATCCCTCGGTGAAAACCACCGTATAATGTTGTAAAGTAACCTGATAATTGGCACCAAATGCCTTTATAATAGAAGCATAGAATAAAAGAATATAGAAATATAGAATTAAAAGGGAAACAAGGATGCATACGGCAAGAAAAATTCTTCCGGTTATGGAAGTAACACTTTTAATTTGAGTCTGTGCTCCGGCTTTTCCGGTAATAGTCACATAATATTTTCGGCTTACCCAATACCTCTGAAGAATAAATACTAAAAAAGCGGGGACCAGAAGAATAAAAGATAAAACTGCTCCTCCTCTTATATCAAATAACCCGGTAATCTGAAGAAAGGCTTCGGTAGGGAGTACCGGAAATTTATTTCCTGCCAGAATTAAAGGTGTGGCAAAATCGGCCAAAGAGGCAGCAAATAGCAAAAGAAAGGAATTTGCTAATCCCGGGATAGCAAGCGGTAGGGTAATAGTTCTAAACACCCTTCCCCGGGAACTTCCCAGACTAAATGCCATATCTTCTACCGTAGGGTCAATACCAGACAGAACAGCTTTTAAAGTAAGATAAGCAATGGGAAAAAAGGTAATGGTTTCGGCAAACAGTACACTATGTAAACCATAAACATTAAATGTTTTTATTCCTAATAGATTATAGGTGATAAGTCCTCTCCGCCCAAAGGAAAATATCATGGCAATTGCTGTAGTGAAGGGAGGAGATATAAGAGGCAGTATGATGGTGCCGTCTAAAAATTTTGACCAGCCCTTGGAAAGATTAGCTCTAACCGAAGTAAAAGCAAAGAAAAAACCAAGAATCGTCCCTGACAAACCAACCAGGGTAGCCAGAAGAAGGCTATTCCAAAATGCTTGTATATGATTCCGTTTATTCAGGATTTCCAGGAGGTTAGATAAAGTAAAATGCCCGCCTTTTTCAAAAGTTAATATAATTATTTTTGATAAAGGGAAAATAATGAATAATAATAAAAAGAACCAAATTACCATGATGCTTAGTAAAATTGCCGGATCTTTTGGCAAATTAGTAGATATTTTTTTCTTAAATAAATTTAAAAAAGCGGGCATTTTTTCTCTTTCTTTCAATAAATTTCTTACTTAATAGTAGCTATCGGTTAAGGCAAAACTTTTTCTACCCATTCATTTACAATACGTTCACGATTTTCCCCCGCCCAAACACTGTCTATTGGGAAAATATTTGCGTCTTTTATCACCGCAGCCAGACTTGGTTCAATCTCTACGTCCGGATGGGCAGGAATAAAGTTAATCTGGTATTTTGCAAAAAGATTTTGCATTGCCGGACTGGAAGCCCAGTCTATTAACTTTTTGCCTAGTTCGGGGTTTTTAGCTCCTTTAAGCAAGGCAATTGCTTCGGTAGATGTACCAATTCCTTCTTTGGGGAAAGATACTACAACATCATAACCTTCCTGTTGTGTTTTCAAAGCATCGACTATAAAGAATATCCCTGCTCCAGCCTGGCCTAAACCTACGGGAATTGTTCCTCCTCCACCACTTTTTGTATACACTTGTACATTAGCACGTAATTTTTTCATGTATTCAAAGGCTTTTTCTTCATCTCTATTAAAAACTTGGAGAATAGTAAATATCCTGGTAACAGCTGTGCCTGAAGTACGGGCATCAGCCATTTGGATCATTTCTTTATAGGCAGGGTCGAGTAAATCATACCAGGATGCAGGCGGATTAAGATTTTTTTCTTTCAGAAATTCCGCATTGGACATAAATACCAGCGGATCATCGGCAATGCCGACCCAAAATCCATCAGCATCTTTAAATCTGCTTTCCAATACATCATATGAAGGTGGTTTATAGGCTTCAAATACCCCCTCTTTAATTCCTGCACTGTGAGTTTCTACGGGTCCGCCGAAAAGAACATCTACTTGTGGATTGTTTTTTTCCGCTATCACCCGTGCCAGGGCCTCACCGGAAGAAAAACGAATAAAATTTACATGTATCCCGGTTGCTTTTTCAAACTCTTCGAACATCGGTCGTGCCCAATTCTCCGGCCAAATTGAATAAGCATTTAATTCTTCGGCAGCTTGTATGGGAATATTCATTTCACCCACGAACCATACTAATATCAAACTAAAAATCAAGGTGAGGAAAAGAATAACAAAATTTTTCTTAATGCTTGACATAATGATAAAATTCTCCTTTCAATTTTAATTTTTTTTCTGGTTTATCCATACAAAGAGTTCTGAAAAGATCACCTCCTTTTTTTGTGCATTGCTTAAACTTCGTTAGGCATTATCTTTTTATAAAAAAATAAATATAAAAATAAAATTTAATTAGGCGGGTCAAAATTTTGAAAAATCTTAGCAATCCTGATCTTTTTATTTATAGTACAATAAGATTTTGGATAATACAAATTGATTTTAAAAAATGTTCGTGTCAACTACTTGTGGGGGGTTTTCCTTACCTCAAAATTTATGCAAATTAAATCAAGTTACAGAGTAATGATAATAAACAAATTCTAACCGTAAAACGAGAATAATAATAGCAATACATTCTAATGATACACTCCTATATTCTTTTATTAATCTTTAATTAATGAATACTGATAAACTCCTTTAATTGTTTTACCCAGCTTTTGTCCTGGTGGGGACCTACTAATACCGGAAGAGAATATCTACGGTCATATTTATCCTCTTTGGGGAAATGGTCTTCTTCTTTAGGCTCTATCTGTTTGAGGATCACCTCTGGTTCTTTCGGCCAGAAGTCATCCCAGTCATCATTGATGATCAATTGTCCGACCTTGGCTAGGTTCAGTGCTCCAGTAAGACTCCAGCTCATCCCCCTTTTCTTGAAGCGATTGGCCAGGATCTTGTCGATATTGCCCTCAATGGCTCCCATGGTATCTACAGGTAATCCTGCTTCTTTTAAGCGATCTACGGCATTGATTCCCTCAGAGTTATTGACAAGATAGGTAATCAGTTCATTTAATTCATCTTTTTTGGGGGGATTCTTACCTTTTTCTTCTTCCAATAAAATAAGTGCTTCCGGGAGGTTACCCTCTCCTAAGAGCGAACTAATCTCAGATTTTCTTTTACGGTTATAGGAAAGATGCTGGATTAGTTTACGTTTTAAGTGAAAGGGGCATAATTGGTAGATGGAATGAGGAAAATAATCTTTCGCTCCTTCTTTGATCCAGGGAGCACCATCCCCTCCTACTAAGATAAGGTTATGGTCATACAGATGAAACTTCTCTTCAGCCAGGAGACTGACCTGAGCCATAAATTCATCTGCTGGGCCAAGACCGGTATAGGCTAATTTATCTTTGAGCTTTTTGGCATCCGAGTTTCCCGAAGGATACCTCTTTTCTTTTCCTTGGTGGATGATAGCCAGTTTCAATTCCGCCTTTTTCTTCTGCTGTTTCTGCAGGTGAATCATGGTGCCGTCTATCTCCAGATAGAGGGGCTCTCTATTTGATTTTGGGGTGAGGGTTGTTGGTTTTAGAGCCTCTTCTAAGTTTTGGTCAAAGGCGTATTCTTCCTGTCTTTGAATCTGGCTACCCTGCAGTTGTACCTGCCTGCGGATAGCCTCAAAGCTTACTGAATCTCCATAACAATACTCTAGGAATCTTTGGGCATTATGGTAGCTGCCGGCTAGAAAAGAGAATAGCCCGGTGATCTTCTGGTAATGAGTGCTCATACGCTGATTGGGGTTTAAGCCCAGGGTTTCATCCAAAAGACCACGGTAACGACCTTCTTTGCCCCGGTAGAGATGCTTCTGGTAGGTGATATTGCCCAGGAGGGTCAAGAGATATTTGCTACGCTTTACACAGTTGGAAAGCTCTCCCCTTTGTCTTTCTTTCCTTAATTTGTTGTCAAGGAACTGGAGTATTTCGGTTAGGACATGCTGGCCTATGATTTTGGTTAGGTTAAAAACAAATTTCTCCAGGTACTGGAAATTTAGTTTGCCTTCTGGTATAGTCACTTGTAGAGATGGTAAGGTAACTGTTAAGCACAATTCTTTCATTAGGTAGATTTACCTCCTTATTTAGAAAAAGAAGGTTTCTTCTTTTTCTTTAGTTTGATCTATGAGGTAAGTCTACCTTTTTTGTTGACCTACTGGCAAGTGATTTCCTAGAAAACCCCTACTAAAATTTTACACTATCTTAAAAAATAGGGATACATCCTATTTTTTAATTTAAGGATTGATGGTGTTGATAAAGAGTTGGATTACTTTTGCTCCACCGATAAACGTCCCTGCCATACTTCCCAGATTAGCCAGAGCGACTACCAGCAATATTTTAGTAACCCGATTATGAAAAAAGTCTTTGAGGGCAGTGATATTCCCCAGTTCTTCAAAATCTTCTACCCGGGGACGCCTAATCAGGGCTTCTACAATACCGGCAAACCATCCGGCTGCTAAAAGAGGATTTAAAGAGCTAAAGGGGGCAGCCGCAAAGGCAGTAAGGATAGAAAGGGGGTGTGCTATAGCAATCAATGCCCCCAGGGCAGATAGAGAGCCATTCCATAAAAACCATTGGATAATCTGGTCAAAACCAGCAGGAGGATAATAACTAAAAGTAGAGGCGATAATCGCAATGATTACCAGAGGAATGCCCCAGGCCAACGCTTTTATGTAATTGGGAGTAGAAGGTATTTTGCTGAGAGCTATTAAATCATGCTCTTTATCTATTTCCTTTTTAATACCTGGTATATGCCCGGCACCTACAACGGCAATGACTTTATTGCCAGGAGCCAGTCTTATTTTTTCAGCCAGGTATTGATCTCTTTCATCGATTAGAGTATGTTTTAATTGGGGAAATGAATGGGCTAATTCGCTTAAGGCTGCGGTAAGAATGTCTTCTGATTTTAGCCTTTCAATTTCTTTTTCGGAAATTTTTTCCTTGCTGAGTATACTTAAAATTAGCATAAAAATTATCCGTATTTTTCCCCAGAGATTAAGCTTTTTCCAGACACGGGTAAAGGTCACTTGAATGTCCCTATCGGCAAGGACCAGTTGGGCTCCCATCTCTTTTGCTGATGAGATAGCCTGGATCATTTCCTGACCTGGATTAATCCCTAATTGTTGAGCTAATCGTTTTTGAAAAGAAGATAAAATTAAATTAACCAGAAGGAGCGGAGCCTTTTTTTGTTTTATGATGGTGATAATATCCATATTTTTCCATTTGTTCGGAGTATTGATACTGCTATAACGGGCATGACACAGTTCTACACAGACGCTGTCCGGTTTCTCTTGCTCAATTAATTCTTTCACTTCTCGGGCACTGTCTTTAGAGACGTGAGCAGTACCTACTAATAAAATTTCTTTTTCGTCTTTTTTTAATATATGAATATTTCTATTATTTTGTAACAATTGTTTATTTCCTCCAGTAAAAATAGTGTGAACGTGTTTATATCTATGAAATTGAAATAATATTATACCATAAAGAAATTATGAAGAATAATGTTGGGGGGGTTTTTGAGGAAAAAGGTACAGAAAAACCTACTAGAAAACCCTGGTCCCTTGGTAGGTTTTTATTTATTATCAATTTTTCTAATTTCTTCTTTAAAAAAACTTTTTACTTTTTGCCAAGATACATGAACAATCATCTTTGGCATTGGATTATTTTCAGCGTCTTCGAAATATATCAAGCTTTTTAAAATATGCATCATATTATAATTTACGCTCTTGTATTTTCTTTTAAACAAACCTAGAAGATTATTTAAAGATATTAATTCTTTACAGATAAAAAATAAATCAATAAAATCTCTCTTTGTTCCGCGAGAGGAAATAGCATCAATTTTCATGCAACCTATATCTCTGAGGTCTGCGACATTAATTTCTTTTATTGGTTTAGGGTCAAAAAGTAGGGGATAATCATATTTTAAAAAACTGACCCGGGTTCTATTAAATATTCCAATTAAAGTATTCTCTGTTTCTCTTTCTATAGAAAATTTTTCCAGGGTTTTAATTTTTTGAATTAAGATTTTGGTGTTAATGTCTTCTTTGGTAAAAAAATCTAAATCAAGGGAAACGCGATGCTTTAATTGTAAGGCTGCGCCCGTTCCACCAGCTAAATAAAAATTTTTAAGCACCGCTTCTTTGGTTAGTATTTCCAGATTGGCTTTTGTTCTTTTTGAAATGATTTTCTGAAGCATAATATTTTTTCTCTCTTCAGATTAAAAATTAATTGCCAATAATTAGCACTTCTGGGGGAAAGATTCTTAGAATTGTAAAGTACATTTTTTATCTGAGCATTATTAAAGTTTTCTCTCATCCACCTTACTGCTTTTTCATCCCCTTCTTCTAATACTCTTTCAATAATAAATGAAGGAAATATTTCTTGGTCTAATTTAGAAAAATCTACATCCCAAAAATATTTTTTCAGAAATTGAGGAAGTGCTTTCATATATTAATTTTACCAGATTATCAGCCAAAACAAAAGGACTCTTACCATTAGAGTTTTAAGGGTATTAATGGGCTTCTCTCATCATATAAGCACAGGACCTTACGCCGTACTGCTACTAAAATATTTATTGTGAATTAAAGAGTCACAGAAATAAGCCTGCTATAGGGCTTTCCCCTGGTAAGTTTTCGCCGTTATTTGGCTTTATTTATAAAAAGAGTTCCTTTTTTATTAGCTGTTCGGCTATTTGGACAGCATTTAGAGCAGCACCTTTTCGCAGATTATCGGAGACTATCCACATCACCAGACCATTTTCGGTGGAGATATCTTCTCTGATCCTACCTACAAAGACTTCGTCCTTTCCTTCGGCAAATAAAGCTAAGGGGTATTCTAATTTTTCCGGATGGTCAATCACTTTAACTCCGGGAAAAGAGCTCAATATTCCCCGGGTCCTTTGAAGAGAGATTTTCCTTTTGGTCTCTATATGGACTACTTCCGAATGAGCTCGATAGACCGGGACCCTCACCGTAGTAGCCACTACACGAATTTGATCATCTCCCAATATCTTTCTGGTCTCGTCTAACATCTTCATCTCTTCGGAAGTATAGCCGTTCTCTTGAAAAGCACCGATATGGGGGAGTGCATTATAAGCTATCTGATAAGGATAGACTTTGACATCAAACTTCTCGCCCTTAGCAATAGAAATCGCTTGATTCTTTAGTTCTGCTATAGCATCTTTACCGGTTCCGGAAACGCTCTGATAAGTAGCTGCAATCACTCTTTCTATCCCTACCTCATCATAGATAGGCTTTAAGGCCATCACCATCTGAATAGTAGAACAGTTGGGATTGGCGATTAAACCCTTGTGCCATTTTAAATCATCGGGATTCACTTCCGGAACCACCAAAGGAACCTTGGGATCCATGCGGAAGTACTTGCAATTATCTATTACTATCGCACCCTGCCGCACTGCCAGGGGAGCAAAGTGGGCGCTTACTTCATCACCGGCTGAAAAAAGAGCGATATCAATCCCGAAAAAGGAATCTTCTTTTAACTCCCAAACTATAATTTCCTCTTCATTAAATTTATAGGTTCTGCCCGCTGAACGGTCGGAAGCAAAGAGACTTAATTTCTCCACAGGAAATTTTCTTTGCTCTAACACCAACCTCATCTCTTCACCAACTGCTCCGGTAGCCCCTACAACAGCGACATTATATTTTCTCATTTTTCTTCACCTTCTTTATCTAAATGAAATTCTTTGTGTATTGCTTTTACCGCATCTTGGATGCGGGAATCAAGGATCAAGCAGGATATCCTAATCCCGGAGGTGCTAATCATATCGATATTTATCCCTTCTTGGGCTAAAGCTCCGAACATCCTGGCAGCTATCGCCGGGTCACTGGTAATACCTGCACCCACAATGGAAACTTTGGCTACTCCCGGTTCTGAGATTACACCCTTCGCTTTAATTTTATCGGCTATTTGTTTAGTGATTCGAATAGTATTATCAAAATCGCTTGAAGCAACAGTAAAGGCGATATCATTCACCTTATTATGATGGGCGCTCTGGATAATCATATCGACAATGATCTCTTCTTCGGCTAAGGCTTTGAATAATTTATAAGCCACGCCGGGGACATCCGGAACTCCCCGGACAACGAGCTTCCCTACATTGACCTCCTGGGTTACTCCCCTTACGATTACTTTTTCTAACATCGGATCTACCTCCTGTATAAGGGTTCCTTCTCCTGGAATAAAAGATGATTTAACTAAAATTTTTACCTGATAATTTCTGGCCAAATCTATAGCCCGATAGTGCATTACTTTTGCTCCCAAACTGGCCATTTCAGCCATTTCATCATAAGAAATTACCGGAATTCGACGGGCGCTGTCTACTATTCGCGGATCAGCAGTGTAAACGCCATCAACATCAGTATAAATTTCACATCCCTCTGCATTTAACTGAGCGGCCAGGGCAATAGCGGTAGTATCTGACCCGCCTCTGCCCAAAGTAGTGATATCACCATTAGTGTTAATGCCCTGAAAGCCAGCCACGATAATTATTTTGCCTTTTTCTAAGGCGGACCTTAGTTTTGTATGATCCACGGCGGTAACCCTAGCTTTGGTGTGAGCGGCATTGGTTACAATTCCAGCCTGCATTCCGGTAAAAGAGATAGCATCCCAACCCAGGGAGTGAATAGCCATAGTTAGCAGGGCGATAGAAACCTGTTCACCAGTAGAAATGAGCATGTCTAATTCCCGTTCATTGGGAGATGAAGTAATTTGGCCAGCCATTTTAATTAATTCATCAGTGGTCTTGCCCATCGCGGAAACTACTACCACCACTTTATTTCCTTCTTTTGCCTTTTCCACTATTTTCCCGGCTACTTTTTTTATCCGTTCGATATTGGCTACCGAGCTTCCTCCGTATTTTTGCACTATAATTTTATTCATCGATAAAATATTCACTCCTTAAAAAATTCACCGATTCTCCAATTGCCCAATTCACCAATTTACTCATTTCCAGACTGGCTAACCAGGCAAGCAACTAACGAGCTACTTCTTTCTCTTCACTCATCACTTGTCACTTATCACTTACTACTGTTCCCTCCAAATCAGCTTCTAACACCAAGATCCGACAAGTTATTCCTTCTTTTAAAAAAGCGTCTTTCATTATCCTGCTGATTGCTTCCTCTCTGCCTTTTTTGGTTAGAGAAACTACTGAAGGTCCGGAACCGCTTAAGGCTACCCCTGCTAAACCTGTCTGTTTGATTTGGGAGAACATCTCTTCAATTCCCGGGACAAAGGGCATCCTGTAAGGTTGATGCAGCCTATCCTCCATGGCCTCAACCAACCTTTCCCAATGGGAATTTTGCAAAGCATTAACTAATAGAGCAGATCTGCTTAAATTAAATATAGCTTCAGATAATGCTACTTTTGAAGGCAAAACCTTTCTCATTTCTTTCGTGTTTAAAGTAAATTCCGGGATCGCCAGTACAATTTGTAAATCAAGCGGGGTTTCTATCCTGGTCCACTTTATCTCTCCTTGATCGGTTTTATAAGCCAGGGTAAGCCCCCCTATTAGAGCAGGGACAATATTATCCATATGTCCTTCTAAAGAAAGAGCTAATTCAAGAATCTCCTGATTAGTTAAATCAAAATCATAGAACTTGGCTGCTCCCACTATCCCCCCTATTATAGCTGATGCGCTGCTACCCAATCCTCTGGTAATAGGTATGGTGTTAAGCGCTTTTATCTTTAACCCCTTTTTGGGGATATCTTTATGGATTTTTTGTAAAACCAGGTTGATAGATTTCCAGATTAGGGCATCTTCTTTCTTTTTGGCCGAAAACTTTCCCGATCCTTCTCCCTGATATTCAATAACCAGTCCCCCTTCTATTTCTTCTATCTCCAGGTTTAAATAACATTTTAAAGCCAAGCCCAGACAGTCAAAGCCAGGACCTAAGTTGGCGGTAGTTGCCGGAACTCTAATCTTTATCATAAATTTTCTCCTTTATTAGTCGATGGTGAATAGTCGTTAGTACTAAATACAAATTACAAGATACAAGTTTATATTATTTTACCTAATTGTCCGGTTTTCCTGTTTTCCAGTTAGTGATAATTCACCAATTCGTAGGGCAGGCCTCTCGCCTGTCTTGCTCCTATTTTTTATTTAATTGACTAGCAAAAACTAAATTATTCTCTACTAATCTGTTATTGCGAGTGAACAAAGTGAGCGCGGCAATCCCGGATTAGCTTGTTGAAACGTATGCAATATACTCCTATTTTTTTCTCTTTTTATTTTCTTTACTATATACTATATACTAAATGCTATATACTGTTTTTAAATTTCCACTACTCTCAGGGCACTGCATATTTTTTCTACACATTTTAAACTAGCGACTTCCTTCAAAGCCTCTTGGACATTCCCTTCTTTAGCCTGATGAGTTAAAAAAACAATATCCGCTACTTCTCCGGCTTCTCCCTTTTGTATAACCGAAAGAAAGCTGACTTTTTCCCGAGCAAAAACACCGGCAATCTCTGCTAAAACCCCCGGTCTGTCTTTTACCCTGATCCTTAAATAATAAGGAGAATAAGTTTGGTTGAAATCCCTGATCTTCTTTGTTTCAAAACAATTATACTGGTTGTGGTAATTTTCGTAATTTTTAATTATCTCTACTATGTTGCTGACAATCATACTTCCAGCGGGTAAAGCCCCGGCACCCAAACCGGAAAAAGTTAAGTCTCCAAAATCCCCTCCCCGGACTAGAATTCCATTGTAGACACCACCAATATTAGCCAAAGTATGCCTTTGGGGGATTAATGAGGGGTGAACCCTTATATCAAGATCCGAACCTGTATTTCGGGCTAAAGCTAAAAGCTTGATTTTATAACCCAACTCTCGGGCATATTCAATATCAAGCTTGCTAATATTTCTTATCCCCTCATAATAGATATCGTCCGGTTCGATCTTTGCCCTGAAGGCAATGGCAGAAAGAATAAATATCTTATTAAAGGCATCAAACCCGTCAATATCTTTACCGGGATCGGATTCGGCATACCCCTTCTCTTTAGCCTCCTTCAATACTTCTTCATAATCTTTGTCCTCTTCACTCATCTTAGTGAGGATATAATTAGTGGTCCCGTTTAAAATTCCTATTATCTCCTTTATTTTATAAGAAGTAAGGGAGTGGGAAAGTGCCCCGATGATAGGGATCCCGCTAGCCACGCTGGCCTCGAAAAGAAAATGCACTTTATTTTCCTGGGCTATATCTAAAATTTCATAACCTGCTTTGGCTATTACTTCTTTGTTGGCAGTAACCACATGTTTCCCCGACTTGAGTGCTTTTATAATCAAACTTTTAGCTGGTTCAACACCACCTATGGTTTCAACCACTATTTCTATTTCGGGATCGTTTATTACTTCTTCGGCAGAATCCGTAAAAATTTTATAGAATCTTTTATCAGGCAGAATTTTATTTTTATCTTTATCTGCCAATTTCTTTAAGATAATTTTTTTGGGATATATCTTCTGCTCAATAAATGCTTTATTCTCCTGCAAAACTTTAAGAGTCCCCTGGCCTACTGTCCCCAATCCTAATATCCCGATATTGATCGTATTTTTCTTCATGATTATCGACCATCCCTTCAAATGAGACGTTAGTATATAAAAAAATCTTTCGCCTTATACTTTAAATGTAAAGACGAAAGATTTTCGCGGTTCCACTTTATTTCTCTGAAATAAATATTTTCAGAGCTCTCTGTAAGCTCTAAGGGTCTTATCCCGAAAGATTTAGTCTTTTTTAAGATTCATCTTAAGCCTCCGGGTTGGTTTTCAGATGAAAAATCTCTACAGCAAAAATTTTCAACCTACTCTTCCCGTCATCGGCCGGTTATTCAATTTTTATAATGTTAGCACTCGCATTTAATTTTGTCAAAATTTTTGTTAGCTTTTCCGAGTATCTTTATTTTTATTTTTCAGAACCTTTTTTAGCTCAGGTCAACATCTTCACTCGACACCAGAGCAACACTGGCTACCTTATCTTCCGGTGCAAGGTTCATTACCCTAACTCCTTGCGTGCATCTTCCGGTATGACGAATCTCTTTAACTTGAACCCGGATAACAATCCCTTGTTGGCTGATCAATACCAGCTCATCTTCTTCGCTCACCTCTTTGACGTCTACTACCAAACCTCTTTCTTTGGTAAGTTTAATAGATTTCAGCCCTTGGCTGCCTCGCCTTTTAAATTCTCTAAATTCCTTCAGGGATGTTCTTTTGGCAAATCCTTTCTCGGTTACTAACAATAAATATTTATCTGTTTCTGGGTGAACTAAGCTAATTTTTACCAGAAAGTCTTTTTCCCGTAAGGTGATACCTTTTACTCCGAAGGTGATTCTACCCATGGACCTTATTGTCTCTCCCGAAAAGCGGATAGACTTTCCGTGTTTAGTTGTTAAAATAACGTCTTCGTTGCCCTCGGCGAGCTTTACCCCGATTAATTCATCTTCGGGCAAGAGACGAATGGCAATAATCCCGATGTTTCTTAAATTAGAAAAACGGGAAAGAGAAACTTTTTTTATTTTTCCTTTTTTAGTAGCCATAAACAAACACTTTTGATTATTTTCTTCCTTTGATTCTTCCAATTCGTTACTCTCTATAGGAATAAGAGTGGTAATATGCTCATCTTTTTCAATACCTAATAAATTGATAGCTGCTACTCCCCGGGAAGTTCTCCCTCCTTCGGGAATCTGATAGGCTCTCCTTCTATAAACCATTCCTTTACTGGTGAAAAATAAGATATCGTGGAGGTTGGTAGTGACAAACACCTGATCTACAAGATCTTCCAGTTTAGTGGTCATCCCAATTTTACCTTTTCCTCCCCTCCGTTGCTTTCTATAGGTGCTTAAAGGAAGGCGCTTAAGGTATCCATCCCGGGTATAAGTTATAACTATGTCCTCCGAAGTAATGAAATCTTCAATTTCGTATTCTCCTTCTTCTTCTATTATCTCAGTCCTTCTTTCGTCACCGTATTTCTGCTTCATCTCCAACAGCTCATCTCTAATGATCAACATGAGTTTCTTTTCGTTTTGTAATATATCTTCTAAATAGGCAATACGTTTTATTAATTCTAAATATTCTTCTAAAATCTTTTCGGTCTCCAGAGAAGTAAGACGCTGCAGTTTCATATCTAAGATAGCCTGCGCCTGGATATCGCTTAAACCAAATCTGCTTTTCAATTTATCGTGCGCAGTTTTTACGTTATCTGCTTTTTTAATAATCTGTACCACTTCATCAATATTAGACAGGGCAATTTTCAATCCTTCCAAGATGTGGGCTCTTTCTCGGGCTTTCCTTAATTCGTATCTGGTTCTTCTTTCCACCACTTCTTTGCGGTGAGCCAAAAAACATTTTAGTAGCTCTTTTAAATTAAAGGTTTTGGGACGGCCTTCGGAAATGGCTAAAATATTAATCCCAAAAGTAATTTTCATCTTGGTATGCTTATAAAGATTGTTCAGTACTATATCTATATTAGCCCCTCTCTTTAGTTCGATAACTATCCGCATCCCTTTTCTATCTGATTCGTCCCTTAAGCTGGAAATATCGGGTATCTTTTTGTCCTGAACCAGCTGGGCAATGTCTTCTACCAGGTTTGCTTTGTTTACTTGATAGGGGAGTTCTTTAACAATTATACGGGGGCTTTTCTTGCCCGTACTTTTTTCGCCGTTTACTCCTTCGGTAAATACTGCAGCCTGTATTTTTATAATTCCTTTACCGGTTTCATAGGCACTCCTTATTCCTGTTCTGCCGCAGATAATACCACCGGTGGGGAAATCAGGACCCTTGATTGCGGTCATTATTTCTTGTAAGGAAGCTTGCGGATTTTCGATGATCATTATGGCACCATCAACTACCTCTCCCAAATTATGTGGAGGAATGTTAGTCGCCATTCCTACTGCAATTCCCGAAGAACCATTAAGTAAAAGTTGGGGAATTTTCGACGGTAAAACTTCCGGTTCTTTAAGAGAATTATCATAATTAGGAACAAAATTAACCGTTTCCTTATCTATGTCGGCCAGCAACTCCTGGGCAGTTTTTGACATTCGGATTTCGGTATATCTTTGGGCGGCTGCAGAGTCGCCATCGATAGAACCAAAATTTCCCTGACCATCGACTAAAGGATAACGATAGGAAAAATCCTGAGCCATTCTTACAATGGTATCATACACAGCCATATCGCCATGAGGGTGGTATTTGCCTATAATGTCTCCTACTATTCGTGCGGATTTCTTATAGGCTTTATCGGGCGTGTTACCCATTCTTTCCATAGAATATAATGCCCGGCGGTGAACCGGTTTTAATCCATCGCGAACATCAGGCAAAGCTCTTCCCACTATTACGCTCATAGCATAGCTAAGATAGGCTTCTTTTATTTCTCCACCGACATCAGTAAGCAGGGTTCTGCCTGTTTCTACAAATCCTTCTTCTCGTTCTTCATTTTCTTTTTCGTTATTATTGTCTAAATTGTCTTTTTCTTCTTCTTTCATGATTCTCCAATTTGCCAACTGATCAATTCACCAATTGACCGATTAATTTAGTTTTTAGTGTTAAATGCAGGTTATCAATCCGCAGTTTAAGGACTATTTAAATATCCAACTCCTTTACTTCCAGACTATGCCGATAAATAAAATCTTTTCTGGGTTCAACTTTTCCTCCCATTAAAACCGTAAACATGGTTTCTGCTTCTATATTGTCTTCCAGTTCTATTCTCTTTAAGATCCTGTTTCCCGGGTTCATAGTGGTTTCCCATAATTGTTCAGGATTCATTTCTCCTAAACCTTTATACCTCTGAATCCGAGGATTGCCGTCTATCTCTTTTAACTTATCGTTTAGCTCCTGATCGTTAAACAAATAATAACTTTCTTTGTTATATTCGAGTTTATAGAGGGGAGGTTGAGCAATATAAATATTCCCTCTTTCGATTAACGGTTTCATATAACGGAAGAAAAAGGTTAAAAGCAGAGTTTTTATGTGGGCTCCATCAACATCCGCATCAGTCATTATGATCACTTTATAATATCTTAGTTTTTCGATATCCAAATCTTCCCCAATGTTAATGCCCAGGGCAGTAACCATGGCTCTTATTTCGTTATTATCCAATATTTTGTGCAACCGGGCTTTTTCTACATTTAATATTTTACCTCTTAGGGGCAGGATAGCCTGAAATCTTCTATCTCTCCCTTGTTTGGCAGAACCTCCTGCCGAATCACCCTCCACTAAAAATATCTCTCTAAACAGGGGATCTTTTTCTGAACAATCAGATAGTTTTCCGGGAAGAGTGCCAAGCCCTGATATTTCATTTTTTTGCCGGACTAAATTTCGTGCTTTTCTGGCTGCTTCCCTGGCGTTTAAGGCAGAAACAGATTTATCCAGTATCTTCTTGCTTATGCTTGGATTTTCGTTAAGAAAATTATTTAAACCTTCACCTACAACATAAGAGACTACCCCTCTTACCTCGCTATTCCCCAGTTTGGTTTTAGTTTGTCCCTCGAATTGGGGATTTAATAATTTTACACTAATTACAGCAGTCAGACCCTCTCTTACATCATCGCCAGAAAGATTATTATCGCCATCTTTTAAAGACGATTTTTTGCCATTAGACAATAAATTATTGCGGGCATAATCATTTATTACCCTGGTTATAGAAGCTTTAAACCCTGCTAAATGGGTTCCTCCTTCTTCTGTGTTTATATTATTGGCAAAAGAAAGGATGTTTTCGGTATAACTGTTATTATATTGCAATGCTACCTCTACCTCTATATCGTCCTTTTTCCCGGTAAAGCAGATGGGCTTGGGGAACAGAAGATCTTTATTTTTGTTTAAATGGCTGACAAATTCACTTATTCCTCCGTTGTACTTATAAGAAACTTCTTTGTTCTCCTCTCTTTCGTCTTTTAAAATAATCTTAACGCCGGCATTTAAAAAAGCAATTTCCCTAAGCCGGTGAGTAATATTATCAAAATTAAAGTTGGTTTCCTCAAAAATGGTTGGATCGGGTTTAAAAGTAATTTTGGTTCCAGTACGGGAAGATTTTCCTATCTTTTTTAATTCGGATACGGCATCTCCCCTTTCAAATCTTTGAAAAAATATTCCCGAGTCTCGAGAGATTTCTACTTCCAGCCATTCCGAAAGGGCATTTACCACTGAAAGACCTACTCCGTGTAGTCCGCCGGTGACCCGATATCCACCTCCTCCAAACTTACCGCCAGCATGGAGCTTGGTTAACACTATAGTCACAGCGGGTAACTTGGTTTCTTTGTGAATGTCAACCGGGATCCCCCGGCCGTCATCAGTTACGGTAGCACTGCCGTCGGGGCGAATAAACACTTCTATTTTTTTGCAATAGCCAGCCATTGCTTCATCAATACTGTTATCTACTACTTCGTCTAAAAGATGATGCAGTCCTTTACTGGAAGTACTACCAATGTACATGCTAGGCCTTTTTCTAACCGCCTTTAACCCCTCTAAGACTTGTATCTGTTTGGCGGTATATTGATTATCTGTATTATCAGTTTTCTTTTTTCTTTTTGGCAAAGCGTAACTCCTATCAAAATGAAACCGCGGCTTATCGCCACGGTTTTTATTTTTATAATTTATGGTGAAGTTTAATTTCTTATTCTAAAAACCTGGTTAATTTTACTATATTTTAGCACTTATGTCAAAATTCATCTTCGTTTTTTGTACCTCTTTAAAGCCCTTTTCTCTTGTCTTGAAAATAGGGAGTTCGGATCTTAAACAGGATGTTGGAGATTATCTCCTCTCCCGCTTCCTGATTAATTTTTTCAATAAACTCTCCCTTTCTTAAATTCAGTTCATTAGCCCAAACATTGCTTTTCACAGCCAAAAAAAGGCATTTATCCTGTATCTTAATAGGTTGGGAAGATTGGGCAATCTCCTTGCCCACTAAATCGTTCCAATGACTAATTATTTGATACGCCTTTATCTTTGTGCTCCATTTTTTATCTTGTAAAAAATTGCTTAAAGCCGCTTTAAAGGAAACCATTTCTTTTTTTTTCATAAAGCAATTATCTTTCCTTCTTTTATTTTAAATATCTGGCTTTTTTCTTTAATATCACTATTAAAATAATCCAGATTTATGCTGGTAATAAAGGTCTGAACCTTTTTCTTAATAATCAGTTCTAATAAGAAATGCCTTCTGTCTTCATCTAGCTCTGACATAACATCATCTAAGAAAAATATAGGATAGACTCCTTCTTTTTCTTTAATTAATTCTAATTCGGATAGTTTTAAAGATAAGACAGCTGTTCGTTGTTGACCTTGTGAACCATAAGAGGCGAGATTAACTCCGTTGATAAATACTGAAAAATCGTCCCGGTGGGGACCTACTAAGGTGGCTCCTTGTTCCTCCTCTTTTTTCCTGTATTCTTCTATTTTGTCTTTAAATAGTTGGGTTATTAAAGAAATGCTTTCTTCTTTGTCTTTTAATATACTGCTTTGGTAAGTTAACTCTACCTCTTCTTTACCTTTAGTAATCTCTTGATGAAAATTATAAGCGAGTTGACTTATCTTTTTTATAAATTTAATCCTGGTTAATATTAAAAAAGATCCCCTTTCTATTAGCCGGGGATCCCATATTATTAGTTTTTCTTTTTTCTTTTTTTGGTCAATTTCTTTTTTTAATATGTTGTTTCGATGGCCTAAAATTCTATAATATTCGGAAAGATACTTGTGGTATAAAGGATAAATTTGGGATATTTGCTCATCTAAAAACTTTCTTCTTAAAGAAGGTGCTCCTTTTATGATCTGCAAATGCTCGGGAGAAAACACCACTCCTTTAAATTCTTTGTTTAAAGCAGCTTTTTTTCGAATATTTTGATTTATTTTTATGGTCTTGCTCAGCTTGTTTTTGTAAAAATCCTCTGTTTTATTTTCTAAGGCAATGGCTATTTGAATATCTTCATCATCTTTGTTTATTTCTCCAAATAGATAGGCGCTTTTATTTTTCCACTTGATTGCTTCCCAGTCTTCTTTTGTCCTGTATGAGCTGCCTTTAATTATTAAATTCAACCCTTCTAATAAATTGGTCTTCCCCTGGGCGTTATTTCCGATAAAAATATTAAGATTAGAATCAAGATTTATTGTTAAGTTAGAAAAATTTCGGTAGTTTTTTAATTTTACTTTTTTAAAATACAACTTCTTCTTTTCCTCTTTTTTAAGTAAACATTACGTATAGTATATCCTAAAGAAGAAATATTGTATAGTTACTCTGCCCTCACCGGCATCAAAACATAGACATAGTTTTTATCTTCATCCGGAGCAATAATTGCTGGATTAAGAGGGTTATTTAATTTTATAATGGTATTTTCTTTTTTAATTATTTTTAGTACGTCTAAAACATAATCACTGTTAAAAGTAATGGTAATGTCCTCTCCTTTTTTAAAACAGGAAATCCTTTCCGACGCTTCTCCAATACTTGGGCTTTCTGCCTTTAAAATTATTTCACATGTTTCCTCTTTCTGATTATTTTCTTGATTAATTGCTTCCACTTTTACTGTTTTTAAATCTTCCCTTACAAAGAGGGCAATCCTTTCCATTTTATCCCTAAATTCCTCTGTATTCACTTTTATCTCGGTTTTAAAAGAATTTGGAAAAATCTGTTGGTAATTGGGAAATTGACCTTCTATTAATCGAGAGTAAATTCTTATACTATTCTTCTGTCCATCAGGGAATAAAATAAACATTATTTGTTTTTCCCCAAATTTTATTTCTACAAAGACCTCTTCATCTTCTAAAAGGATTCTGGATAATTCTGATAAAGCTCGATAAGGAATAATAACCTCTATTGGTTTATCGGCTGCTGTTTTTTCTAAGTTTGTAGTTTTAATATTTTTAAGAGATAATCTATGACTATCAGTAGTAACTACCTCAATTTTATTATCATTTATTTTAAATAGGGCTCCGTTTAAAAAAGTTTTACTATCATCTCGGGCAGTGGAAAATATAATTTGTTGAATGGTCTCTTTTAGTAATTTTTGGCTTAGTTTAATTTTAGCTCTCATCTTTATTTCGGGAAAATTAGAGAACTCTTCTGCGGAAAATCCTAAAATTCTATAATTTGAACTACTTTCTTTAACGGTAGTGATATTATTATCTAAACACTCTATCTCTATATTACCTTCAGGAAATTTTTTAATCAGTTCGCCTATTATTCTACTGGGAATAACTGTAGATCCGGTATTAATAACCTGGGCAGGAATATAACAATCTATTCCAATTTCTAAATCGGTAGCAAACAGATGAACTTTATTATCTTCGTTTGCTTCAAAAAGTATTCCATTATAGATAGGTAATCCAATTCTGCTAGATATTCCTTTTTGTACGGTTTGAATCCCATGTAATAAACTCTCTTGAGAACATATAATTTTCATATTTTCTTCTCTCCTTTACTCTGAATAATTAGATAAAAAAATAGTATTATTAATAATAGTGTTGTTAAAACTGGGGAAATAAAAATAAACCCCAGTACTTTATTATTTGTATCCTGTGGATAAAAATAGGGATAAAATTTTTATATATTAACAAATTCCCCATTTTTATTTTTAAATAAAAAGAATTGTCCATTAAATCAGAGTTTTACACATATTATTAAAAAGTTATTAAC
>DSEL01000181.1 GCA_011056645.1 Candidatus Atribacteria bacterium | reverse complement strand
TTGTCTTCATAATTAACCTCCTTTAGCTATTACTATCCATTTAAAAATAATATTTTACAAATATTTGTAAAATATTATTTTTAAATGGATAGTAATAGCTAAAGGAGGTTAATTATGAAGACAAAAGATAAATTTTTAGGTAAAGATTGGTTATTGGATACAACTGAAGGTGTAAAATTATACCATGAAGTTGCAGTTCCCTTAAGAAAAGAGGTGGGGATTTTTGATACTCATACTCATCATAATCTAAGGCAAATTGTGGAAAATAAACCTTTTCCCAATATTTGGAGAGCTGAAGTTCTTGAGACAAGGGGAGAATATAAAAACTGTGATCATTATATTATTCAATTGGCTGCAAAATTCCCTGGTTTTTCCCAGGCTTTGGCTAGAGATCCTCAAATTTCAGATTATGATAAATGGAAGGCCTTGTGCGGAGTTTTTCCTTATCTTGAGGGAAACCATGTCCATCAGTGGATGCATTTAGATTTGAAAAGAATGTTCGGCATAGAAGAAATATTATCCGTTGAGACCGCAGATAGAGTATGGGAAAAAGCGAATGATCGCTTACAGAAAAAAGATATGTTACCACAATCTATCCTGAAGAAAATCGGAGCAAAAATTATTTTTACAATCGATGATCCGATAGATGATCTGGAATATCATAAGGTGTCCAGAAACATAGAAGGTATTACTTTTTTACCTACCTTTAGGCCTGATGCTTATTGTAATATCTTTGATGATCAGTGGAAAGCAAATGTGGAAAAAATCTGCCAATTAACTAAACGTGAAACAACACTTAAAGGTCTTATGGAGGCTTTAAGTATGAGGTATGCTTATTTTGCAGAGAGAGGGGCAAGGGCAAGTGATCATGGCTTGTTGGAGCCCTATGGTTTAAAAATCAGTTTGAAAAGAGCGGAAGAAATTTTTCAGCAAGCTTATAATAAGGGAAAGAAGTTTGGTCTGAGATCTCTTGAAACAAAAGAATTTATTTCCTTTATGATGCACCAATTCTGTGCTTTGAATCAAGAAAAAGGAATGGTTACGCAGATACATTATGGTGCGGTCAGAAATGCTAACGAGTATTTATTTGAAAAATGGGGAACTGATGTAGGAGGTGATGTTTCAGCTGACAACGTAAATATCATAGAGAATTTACAACCTCTATTATCAAGATTTTTTAGCGGAGAAAGCGAGAATCAAGGTCATTTAATTTTATATCCCATGAATCAAATTTTTGCTCATACTAATTTGATGTTAGAAAGGGCTTTTCCTAAGGTTCACTCTGGATTTCCCTGGTGGCATAATGATAGTCCTTATGTGATGGAACAATATCTGCTACATACTGCTGGATCGTCTCTTCTTACCTCAAGCGGGGGCCCAGTTTGTGATGGCAGAAAAATTTTGTCAGAGGGGAGTAGATTTGAAGTATTTGACAGAATAATAAGTAAAGTCATAGGTTCCCTTGTTTCGAGTGGGCAAATAACCTATAATGGGGGAGTGAAAGCGTTGAAAGCTTTGATGTATGAAAATCAAATGAGGTTATTTAATTTAAAGGGAGAGTTTAATGAATAAACAGGATATTTTACAGTATTTTGATAAGTATCATAGTGATAGATATAAGGCATATTCATCTTCTATAATGTCAGAAAAAGATAATTATTTTTTTATGGCGAAAGGTGATAAAGAAAAAAATTTGATAATTTTTGCAGCTCCTGATCTTACTAATAAATTTGAAGGGGAGAATTTAGAAGAGAAGATAGCGGATGAAAATAAATTGGCTATAAAGAAATGTTATTTAAACCATCTTAATCTTTCTCTATTACGAGAAATATTCCCGCACCTAAATCCTTCTTTTTGTGGTATAAGGGCTTCTTTTGGCACTGGAGATCGATTGGGTATAGCTACTCCAGCCCATCTTCAGGCTTTTCTGGGTAAAGATATTTTTCCGATTTTAGCCCAGCAATCGGTTAGAGAGATGGCTCGAACCGAGAGAAATTGGCAGAAAGTTTTAGATGATGCGATTTGGGGTTGTTTTGAAGCGGGATATGAAGGTCCTTTTGGGGCGGATGCCGATCATGTAAAAAATATTAAAGAGCTGAAAGAAGCGGTAGATTGTGGCTTTACAATGTTCACCGTAGACCCTTCCGATTTTATCAGAAATGATATTGAAAAGTTAGGTAAGCAAGAATTAGACCAACTTTATAATCAAATTCCTAATTGTAAGGAAATAAAAAAATTGTATTTAGGTAAATCATATAAGGTTAATGGGAAAGAATTAATTTTTGACGACCAATCATTAAAAGAAATTATAATTACTTATTCTGAAGCGCTAAATCACGTGTTGAGATGTTATGAATTCTTAACAGGTTACAAAAAGGAAAAATTTGATTTAGAAATATCTGTAGATGAAACCCCTACAGTTACTTCTCCTCTGGCTCATCTATTTATTGTCTTAGAACTTCATAGAAGAGGAGTAGATTTTCAGAATTTAGCCCTTCATTTCTTAGGAGATTGGCAAAAAGGGATAGAGTATATAGGAAATGTAGAGGAATTTGCCAGGGAATTTTCTCTGCACGCAGCTTTAAGTAAAAGTATTGGTGGCTATAAACTTTCCCTTCACACCGGGAGTGATAAGTTTTCTGTTTATCCTATTTTTTCTCGGGAGACCGATAGCTTTTGTCATATTAAAACTGCCGGGACTAGCTGGTTAGAGGAAGTAAAAGTTATTGCTATGAAAAACCCGGCTCTTTATCGGGAAATTCATCGATTTGCTTTGGAGAATTTTGAAAAAGATAGAGCATCATACAATTTAACCACTGACCTATCCCGTATACCCAATTTAGATGAAGTTTCTGATAATGAATTGGCAAGTCTTTTTAAACAGAATGACTCTCGACAACTTATTCACATAACTTATGGATCTATTCTCAAGGATAAGGACGATAGAGGAAAATATATTTATAAAGATAGAATCTATAAAGTATTATTTGATTACGAAGAAGAGCATTATAGGGAACTTTCTAATCATATCAGGAGACATTTGGTACTTTTAGTTAGTATATAAATACAGTAACAAGTAATGTGTAATAATTAATGAGTAAATACCGGGGCAGATGAATCCGCCCCCTACATAAAAAAATACGTTATATACCAATAGTTGAGATTGCCACGCTTGTCTCGGGCAAGCTCGCAATGACAGAAAGAGAGAAATTTTTTAATAAACTATTGAACACAAGGAGGAGGGAATAATGAAGGAAAATTTACAAATGTTTAGTTTAGAAGGGAAGAATGTAGCGATTACCGGAGGCGGAGGAATTTTAGGTTCTGCTATTGCCCGAGGGTTAGGCAAAGCAGGCGCCAGGATAGCCATATGTGATATTGTAAATGCTGATAAAGTTGCCCAAGAATTAAAATCAGAAGGGATAGAAGCTAAAGGTTATTATCTAGATGTGATGGATATTAAAAAGATTAAAATCTGTCGGGATGAATTAATTGAAAATTTTAGTAAAATAGATATCTTGATTAATGCGGCAGGGGGGAATATGAAAGAAGCTACCACCTCGGAGGATCTAAAATTTTTTGATTTACCACTTTCCGCTTTAGAAAAAGTAGTGGGACTTAATCTTTTTGGAGGTGCTATGCTTCCTTCTCAAATTTTTGGAAAGGATATGATAAAAAACACAGAAGGTGGTTCTATCATAAACATTTCTTCTATGAGTGCTTATCGTCCTCTTACCAAGGTATCTGGTTATTCTGCCGCCAAGGCAGCGGTAAGCAATTTTACCCAGTGGTTGGCCGTACATTTTGCTCAAGAATATAATAAAAAATTACGAGTGAACGCACTGGCTCCGGGGTTCTTCTTAACTACCCAAAACCGATATCTACTTACCACTGAAAAAGGTGACTTAACACCAAGAGGACAATTGGTTATTGCCCACACTCCGATGGGTAATTTTGGAGATCCTGAAGATTTAATCGGTGCCTGCATTTGGCTGGCTTCTGATGCCGCAAAATTTGTCACCGGAATCGTTGTTCCTGTCGATGGAGGGTTTAGTGCTTTCTCGGGAGTATAAATTAGTATATGGTATATAGTATATAGTGAAGAGGAAGAGAAAGAAAGAATTAGGAATATAGAATACAGAAGTCAGGAGACAAAACAAGAGTGTAGAGCGTTGAATAGATTGCAATACGGTAATGAGCAATGAGTGATGAGTTTTTGTTTATGGGTTGCAGGTTACAGGTTTCGAATAAACAACTCTATGTAATTTAATAACTAACAAACCGAGTAACTGGACAACTGGCCAAATAATTAATATGATTAAAAAGGAGAAAATATAGATGAAAAAGAAAGATATCGGATTGATCGGCTTAGGAGTAATGGGACAAAATTTAATTTTAAATATGGAGGATAAGGGTTATTCTGTAGCTGTATATAATAGAACCAGTGCCAAAGCAGAAGATTTTGCTAGAGGAGCAGCCCGGGGGAAAAATATATTTCCAGCTTATTCTTTAGAGGAATTTGTAGATTCCTTAGAATCCCCTCGTAAGATAATCTTGCTGGTAAAGCAGGGAAAACCGGTTGATGATTTTATATTAAAACTCGTTCCTTTACTGGATAAAGGAGACCTAATCATTGATGCCGGAAATTCTTATTTTAAAGATACAATAAGGCGCAATAAAGAATTAAATGATCTAGGATTATTATTTATCGGTACAGGTATTTCCGGGGGAGAAGAAGGAGCATTAAAAGGACCGGCTATCATGCCTGGCGGACAGAAAGAAGCCTACTCCTTGGTTAAAGACCTATTCAAGAAAATTGCTGCTAAGGCTTATGATGGTGTTCCCTGTGTATCCTATATAGGACCTGATGGAGCAGGTCATTTTGTGAAAATGGTCCATAATGGTATTGAATATGGAGATATGCAATTAATCGGTGAATGTGTCTGGGTGTTTAAAAATGCTTTAAATATGAGTTCATTAGAAATCGCTCATATTATAGCTGAGTGGAACAAAGAAGAGGATGTTTTACGATCGTATTTGATAGAAATTACCGGAGAAAGCATGAAAGAGAAAGATAAAAAGAGCAGTGAATATCTAGTTGATCGAACAGCTGATATTACCAGGATGAAAGGAACAGGTACCTGGACAGTACAAAGCGCTTTGGAATTATTAGTCCCCATTCCCACTATTACTGCGGCGGTTTTCTCTCGAGAGATGTCTCAAGACAAAGATTTAAGGATACAAGTTTCCAAAGAGATATCTATTTCTAAAGAAAAATATGTAGGAGAAAAAGAGCAATTTATTAAAATCGCTCATGATGCCCTATATCTGGCTAAAATTTCTTCTTATGCTCAAGGTATGGCTTTATTACAGGCTGCTTCTAAAAAATATGAATGGGAGCTTAATCTAGGAGAAATTGTTAAAGGGTGGCGAAGCGGTTGTATAATTCGAGCTCAGTTTTTAGATGAAGTTACCAAAGCTTATCAAGAGAATCCGGAAATACCTAGCCTTTTAACTGCTCCTCGATTCGCCTTGGTAGTTAAGCAAAGTCTTAATAAATTAGCTAATTTTATAGAAATTGCTCATTGGGTAAAAGTACCTGCTCCGGCGATGAATAATGCTTTTGATTATGTTCTTCAGCTAACCAGCCCAATTATGGTATCTGCTCAAGTATCAGCCTTACAAAGAGATTATTTTGGAGCTCATGGTTATTTTAAAATTAAAGGATTAGATGATCCGGAAGTCATGACTACGCAGGAAGGAAAAATGAGAGAATTTCATACAGAATGGATGGAACGCGAACGCCCGGAGAAGGAATGGACAAAATGAGTAATGAGTAATGAGTGAGGAATAATAAGTAAAGAAGTAAGAAATCACAAAGATTTGGAAGTTTGGAAAAAAAGTATGGATTTGGTCAGTAATATTTACAGAATTACTGAGTCTTTTCCCAACAAAGAACTGTATGGTTTAACAAACCAAATAAGAAGAGCAGCGGTTTCTGTTCCTTCAAATATTGCTGAAGGTGCGGCAAGAAGTTCTAAAAAAGAATTTATTCAATTTTTATACATAGCCCTAGGATCATTATCTGAACTTGAAACGCAAATTATTATTGCAAACGGGTTAGAATATTTAAATAATTTTAAATACAGTTTTTTCTTTTTTTCTTATTACTCGTCACTTATCACTTATCACTATATCTAAAGAGGGAGGATTAATGTGCTTTCAATTGAGGATCTCAATGGAGAATTGACGGATGAACAATTAGAAGAAATTGTAAAGGAAGGTCTGAAAGATTTTTATTCGGTAAAAAAAGTTCTATTAATCCATCCTGATTATACCAGAACAGACTTTACCGATAAATTAGTTCCTTTTATCTATGAAGAGTTAAAAAATAAAGGAATGAGTAAAATTGATTCTTTAAACGCCGGTGGAACTCATAGAGCGATGACTGAAATAGAAATTCGGGAAAAGTTGGGGCTCTCTTCTGAAATTAATTTTAACCATTTTTATAATCATGAATATAATAACCCTCAAAAACTAATAAACATGGGGGAAATCCCTGCTTCTTTTGTCGCTGAGAAAACTCAAGGAGATCTTTCTCAGTCTATAACGATAGTGGTAAATAAGTTAATTACCGAAGATTATGATCTGATTATTGCCTTAAGTGGAACATTACCTCATGAATCCGCCGGTTATGCGGGAGGATTAAAGGTGTTTTTCCCGGGTAGTTCTGGTCCGGAGGTGATAGATTTACTGCACTGGGCAGCGGTTCTTATCGGTATTCCTCGAATTATCGGCACAGTAGATAATCCTGCTCGAGAAGTGATAAAACAGGGAGCTTCTTATATTTTTGACCGGATAAAGGCTCCCGTTATTTCTTTTAATATGGTCTTTCAAGAAAAAGGGCACCAAGTAATACCCAAAGGTTTATATGTAGATGTAGGATTTAATGGCTTTATCGAAACTTATAAACAAGCGGCAAAATTAAGTTCGAAAATTCATGTGATTTATATAGATGAGCCCCTTGATTGTGCAGTTCAGGTTATTGACCAGAGTTATGATGAAATTTGGACTGCCGGGAAAGGTTCTTATAAATTGCAGAGTCCCGGAGTTATGGCTCCAGGTGGAGAAATTATTATTTATGCTCCTCATATCAAGTGCTTTCATTCCCGATCAAAGATGGATCTTGCCTTAAGGCAAATAGGTTATCATTGCAAAGATTATGTAAAGAAATATACAGAAATAAATCCTAAATTTAGTAAAAATATAGCTGCTCACGTGATTAATGTAAGGGGGACAGGAAAATATGATATTAATTCCGGAAAAGAAGATTTTGACTTTAAAGTTACTTTAGCTACTGGAATTTCGAAAGAAATTTGTGAATCAGTAGGGTTGGGTTATCGGAATCCGGATTCAATTCATCAGAAAGATTTCATCGGACCAGGGAAACTATGGATTGAAAATGGCGGGAAGTATCTTTACAAAATAAAATAGTTATAATGGTAGAGGAATTTCTTTATACAAAAAAAGTTTTGAGTTTTGAGCTATCGATTAAGATAAAAGGAGAGAAATAGATAGATGAAGAACGTAATTATTGCCCAATCAGGCGGTCCAACCTCGGTGATTAATAATAGTATTAGGGGAGTGATTGACCAATTAATTTCTTCTAAAAAAGTTGATAAAATATATGGTTCAAAGATGGGTATTCTTGGGGTTCTAAAAGAAGAATTAATAGATATTTCTGCTCAGGAACCACATCAAATAGCTCTATTAGCAGAAACTGCATCTGCAGGAACAATAGGCAGTTGTAGGTACAAAATAAAAAATGATGAGGATCTGGAACGTATTATTGAGGTTTTTAAGAGGCACGATGTTGGATATTTCTTCTACTGTGGAGGCGGAGACTCCATGGATACAGCTAACAAAGTAAGCAAATTAGCCCAAAAAGAAAATTTAGCGTTGATTTGTACCGGCGTACCTAAAACTATTGATAACGACGTAGGAGGTCCATTGCAAGATGATGGAACATTTGCAATATGTGATCACGATCCCGGATATGGAAGCGTTGCCCGTAATTTAGCTATTAATATATTGGAAGCAAATGAGGAGAACAAGGCTAGCTATACCAGCGATCCGGTTTTGATAATCGGAGTCATGGGAAGAAAGATAGGTTTTATCCCGGCGGCGGCAAGACTCGCTGATCCCAAAAGAGATATGCCTTTACTAATCATTCTTCCAGAATCTCTATCTAAAGATGATTATCAGGGTAATTTAGAGTTGTTAACTGAAAGGGTAAATGAAAAATTAAGTAAATATAGAAGGTGTATAGTAGTGATTGGGGAGGGAGTAGAAGTAGGTGATTTGGGAATACTCCGGGATAACTTTGGCCATGCTCAATTTAGTGCTTCTGAAAGGACAGTAGAACAGGTAGTTACTAATTACCTTAATGGAATCGATAGGAAAGATGCTCAGGGAAGAGCACAAAGTCGGTTGATAATTAGAGGAATAGCTCGCTCAGAAAGGCCAGGTACCCGCCAAAGGAGAGAGATTGCCTATGTATCCAACGTTGATAGAAATGAGGCTTATCAGGTGGGGGCATATGCCGTTAAAATTGCCTTATCAGGAGAAAATGCTTTTATGTCCACAATTATAAGAAATCCTAATTTACCTTATAAGGTAAATTATGGTAAAATACCATTAGATATCGTGGCAAATTCAGAAAGGGAATTTCCCAAAAAATGGATTTGCTCCAATAGGGTAGACGTAACCGATGAATTTATAAATTGGGCTTTACCTTTAATCGGTGAACCCTTACCTCGATTTGCAAAATTTAAAGAGATATATATTACGAAGAAATGCGAAGAATATGTACCAGTAGAGGATAGAAAGAAGTAATAAGTAATAAGTAATCAGTAACTAGTAACCAGTAACAAGTAACCTGTTTCTATAAATCCAGAACTATAGTTTTATTACTAATTACATATTACTTATTACTTGTATTAGAAAGGAAAGGAAATAATGGCTTTACCCAGGCTTACCGAAGAACAGATAAAGGAAGACGCGGAACAACAATTAAGAAAATTTAAAAGAACAAAAGATTTTTTGGTTGCTATCGATACCGACGGTTGTGTTACCGACAATATGAATGGAAAACAGATGTTAATTTTTCACCCTCAATTTATGGAATTTTACCAATTATGGGAGATTGAATCTTACTTCCGGGAAATTGCCGAATATTATAATCTTTTTTCTATAGATAGAGGGTGTAATAGATTTATTGCCATTCAACTTATCCTTACCGCTCTTCAAAATAGAGCAGATGTTCAGCGAGTGGTACAGGAAAGGCATGTCAAGCTACCCGATATAAAATCCCTGAATGAATATATCGCTTATACCAAGGAAAATAAATTAGGTTTGGGGAATCCAAGTTTGGAAGGATTTATCCATAAAAATCCCAAAAATTTTGCTTTATATAAACTTTTAGGATGGAGTGAAGCAGTTAACAGAACATTTCCCTATATTTCTGCAAAGATGCCGCCTTTTAATCAAGTAAAAGAATGTTTAGAATTAATTACTCAATCTGCTGATATATTAATTGTTTCTAAAACACCATACTCAGATTTAGCAAACTATTGGGAAGCTCAAGGGATTGCTCAATACGCTCAGATTATTGCTGGTCAGGAAATGGGGTCAAAACAGCATCATATTGAGATTGCCAAAAAAGCAGGCAAGTATGAAGATGATCAGGTGATGATGATTGGTGATGGTGGAGGCGATTTAAAAGCAGTTAAAGCAAATAACGGGCTTTTTTATCCTACGCCTCCAGGTCAAGAACAGAAAGCATGGCATGATTTCCCCGGAGCATTTCAAAGATTTATTAAAAGAAAATATAAAGGTGAATATGAAGATTGGCTTTTACAGGTATTTAATCAAGGACTCTTTACTTCTCCGCCATGGCAGAAAAATGGTTATGATCACCAAAGGTCTTACAGAGAAAGACAAGAGATAAGAAAAACCTTATATAGAAAATTTAATCCCCAAGGCAGACTGCTAATATTATAAAAGATAAAATAATTTTAAAAAATACTATTTTTTAAAATTATTTATAAAAAAAGAAGGGAGGTTAACAAAAAGTACAGTATATTATATACAGGAATATAAAGATGATATATTCCTGTATGGTAAACATTACAAAAGAAATTAAATTAGGAGGTTTTCATGAAAAAATTAACTTTTACATTATTAATGGTTATTGTTATGTTGTGCAGTATTTTAGTAACAGGTCTGGCAGCAGGCAAGGTGCTTCATATGTATACAGCATTTGATACCGAAGAAGCTCAGTATTACATTGAGGCTTTTGAGAAAGAAACGGGAATTGATGTAGAATGGGTGAGAATGTCTTCCGGTGAAGTATTAGCCCGAATAGAAGCAGAAGCGGCTAATCCTCAAGCAAGCATGTGGCATGCAGGTTCCAATACCTCTCATATAAATGCAGCATCTAAAGGATTACTTGAACCGTATAAACCTAATACCGATTTTGAATTAAAAGATATTTTACATGCAAAGGATTGGGCTTGGACCGGATTTTACACCGGGGCAATCGGCTTTGTATCTAATGTGAATTTTTTAAAGGAACATAATGTAGAAGCACCGACTTCCTGGTCTCATCTTTTAAACCCAGCTTTCAAACAAAACGTTGCGATAGCTTATCCCTATACTTCTGGTACTTCCTACACTACTTATGCAACTCTGGTCCAAATGGTTGGTCTGGAAAAAGCCCTGAATTGGTGGGAAGAATTTGATAAGCAAAGTATTTTTCAGTATACAAAATCCGGAACCGGATGTATACCGATGGTAGGATTAGGTGAAATAGCAGTTGGTATTGCTTTCTCCCACGATATCCTCGCCAAAGGTGTAAATGAAGGATATCCAGTGGTTATGACCTTCCCCTTAGAAGGAACTGGTTATGAAGTAGGAGGATTATCTTTAATTAAAGGCGGACCGGAACCGGAATTAGCAAAGCAATTTATTGACTGGTGTTTTACCAAAAAAGCCCAGGATTTATTCCAGAAATATAACCGTTTACCGGTAAATCCGAAAGCAACAGTTGCCGAAGGTTCAGTAACTTTAGATAAAGTAAAATTAATCGACTATGACGCAATCTGGGCAGGCGAGCACAAAGATGAATTGGTTACTGCTTGGAGAGATAGAATAGGAAAATAATCAAAGTAGAGCAATGAAGTAATAGAGGAAAAATAATCCCTGTTACTGGCTAATTATTGTAGTAGCAGGGATTATTATATTATTGCCATAAATATTATTATAGGGCGGAAAATATGAGTAGCTCAAAGAGAAAAATACAGGAAGTCACCGGAAATCTACGCTTAATATGGAAAGAACCGTTGCTATTTGTATCTATTCTGGCGATTTTTTATTGCCTGATAGTCTTTGTAGTATTTCCGATATTTCAAGTCTTTAAAACGAGCTTATTTATTGATAAACAATGGAATCTTTCCAACTATTTCGCAATTTTTTCCAAAAGATATTATTATCAACCCTTTTTAAATAGTATGCTTTTAGGAGTGTACACTGCAACCATAGGTACTGTAATTGGATTTATCTTTTCTTATGCCCTTACCAGGACTCCGATGCCCTTTAAAAATTTTTTTCGGATGACTGCAACCTTTCCCATTATTTCTCCTCCCTTTGTAGTGGCACTATCAGCCATTCTGCTCTTTGGGAGAGCGGGGAATCTAAATCCCCTTTTAACTAAAATTATTGGAAACTATACCATATATGGGTTGGGAGGATTGATACTGGTTGAAACTATCGCTTATGCCCCGACAGCTTTTTTGGTTCTTTACGGTATTCTTCAAGCTATTGACCCATCATTAGAAGAGGCTTCTATGGATTTGGGAGCTTCAAGGGCAAAAGTGTTCTCTACTATTACTTTACCTTTAGCTACACCAGGCATTGCTAGTGCCTGGCTTTTGGTATTTATCCAATCTTTAGCTGATTTCGGAAATCCTATGGTTATCTCCGGAAATTATCGAGTTCTTTCAGTTCAAGCTTTTTTGCAAATTACCGGAATGTACGATTTGTCTCGGGGTTCTACTCTGGCCATACTTTTATTCATCCCTACCATAGTTGCTTTTTTTCTGCAAAAATACTGGGTTTCTCGAAAATCTTATATTACAGTTACCGGAAAACCTACCGGTGCCACCATTAAACAGTTGGAATGGTATATAAAACTACCGGTCTATACCTGTTGTATTATTTTTACCGGACTGGTGTTTCTTTTTTACGGAACCATCGTTCATGGTTCTTTTCAGACTCTCTGGGGAGTTAACTCCACCTTAACTCTAAAACATTATGTAGAAATGTTTCAAGTGGGCAAAGATTATTTAATTGATTCCTTAGTTCTTTCATCTGTGGCTACACCAATAGCGGGTATTATAGGCATTTTTATCTCTTTTCTGGTGATAAGGAAAAAATTTATTGGCCGGGGGGTAATGGAATTTATCTCCATGCTTACTTTTGCGGTTCCCGGGACGGTAGTTGGCATAGGGTATATCTTGGCATTTAACCAAAGAACTGTACTGTTTCCTTTTATCATGACCGGAACAGCTTGGATTATCATCATTCTTTTGGTATTTAGAAATATGCCGGTAGGGATACGCTCTGGAATTGCTGCTCTGCAGCAAATTGACCCTTCTATCGAGGAAGCCTCAACTGATCTGGGTGCAGATAGTAATACTACTTTTCGCAGGATTACTTTACCGATGATTGCCCCCGCTTTTTTCTCCGGTCTTGCCTATAATTTTGTAAAAGCTATGACGGCTATCAGTGCGGTAATTTTTGTCGTATCGGGTAAATGGAATTTAATTACCATAGCTATACTGGGTTTTGTAGATAATAGCAGGTATGCACAAGCAGCAGCGATGTGCAATTTGTTGATTGTTATTGTTTTAATTGCCTTAGGGATTATCCAGTTAATTGTCAATCGTATTGGAAAAGGCGTAAGAACTATTGACATTGTTGGCTAATTATTAAGAAAAAGGAAAGGATTTTTTTATGAAACAGGATTATCTTGTTCTTGAAAATTTAGAGAAAATTTTTGGAAGTGGGAAAAAAAGTGTTACAGCGGTAGATAAAGTCAATTTAGAAGTAAAAAAAGGAGAGTTAGTTACTCTTTTAGGACCTTCTGGGTGCGGGAAGACTACTGCTCTTCGTATGATATCTGGCTTTGAACTTCCCACTTCCGGGAAAATATTTATTGACGGAGAAGATGTTACTACCACTCCTCCAAATCGACGACCCACTACGATGGTGTTTCAAAATTATGCTCTATTTCCGCACATGACCGTATATCAAAATATTGCCTACGGATTAAAGATTCATCAAGAGAAAGAAAAGGCTATTCGAGAAAGAACAGAGAAGATCATGAATCTGGTAGGTTTGAAAGAATTAGGTGACAGGTCGCCTTCGCAGCTTTCTGGAGGTCAGCAGCAACGGGTTAGTTTAGCCCGCTCTTTAATTATGGAACCTAAAGTATTATTACTTGATGAGCCTCTTTCCAATCTTGATGCCAAGATGCGAGTATCTACCCGATTAGAGATTAGAAAAATACAGCAGAGAGTTGGCATAACTTCGGTGTATGTTACTCATGATCAGGAAGAGGCGGTGACTCTTTCTGACCGAGTAGTTATTATGAATGCAGGTAAGATTCAGCAGATAGGTACTCCTCAAGAAATCTATGCTCACCCGGTCAATTATTTTGTAGCTGATTTTATTGGCAAAGCAAACTTTTTAGAAGGAAAAGTAGCCACTATTTTATCTCAGAAAGAAATTGAGGTTGATATAGAAGGGTTAAAGTATAAAGTGTCTACACCTAAGAAGATCTTCACTGAAGGAGATAGAATTTTTCTGGTTATCAGGCCTGAATCTACTGAACTCGAACCTAAGAAACCAGAGGCTATTAATGGTATAATCAGTCAGGTGATTTATCTTGGTTCTAGGATGGTATACGAAATTAAAACTGAAAAAAATCTCCTCACCGTAGAGATTGCTAATCCTCAGGAGCATAAAATATTTTCTATAGGAGAGGAAGTATCTGTAAAATTAAAGGAAAAAAGTTTGCATGTTATCCCTTATGAAGAGATTAAAAAATGAGAAAGGCTTTTTTCTTTAATATAGTTTGATCGAAGACCTAAAAACTGCTAAAAAATAAGATTTAACAATTGAATTTTACTTCTTATATTTATTATCAATAAGATTATTAACCTCTTGCAAAGTACGTTGGAAAGGTCCTTCTGCTTCCATTTTTAAACTAGTTACTGCAGCCGTCCAGACAGTTGCCTCTTGAGGAGAAGCACTTAATCTTTTAGCAGTGTAAGCGGCAATACAGGTATCTCCCCGACCGCTTCTTCCTATAATTTCTTTGGGTAAAAATTTTTCTTCGTAAAATTTGCCATCGGCAAAGACTAATACACCATTTCGGTGAGTAATAATTACTTCTTTTGGTCCCAGATCGTGCATTTTTTGAGCAGCAGTATAGAGATCGCATTTACCGAATAAAAGCCCTGCCTCTACTGCATCAGTTTTTAAAATATCCAAACAAGCAAATAAGTCGTTTCTTTCCGGCCATTCCCTGGGGACTAATTTACCATTATCATTTACCCGAATAAAGCTCTGCACGTCAGCGGAAAGGAAAGTTTTCTTTTTCGATAGTTCTTTTATCACTTGTAAGCTAACCTCCCCGCGCATAGAAGCACCAACAACGATTGCCTTAGCTTGGACTTTTTTTACTTGGTCAGAAGTAAAAGGACCTGCTGAACTGGTTACATAAATGACTCGCTCATCAAGATTGGAAGTGGGATATTCCAGACGAAGACAAGTGGAATGAGGCGAAATATGGGCGAATACATCCACACCCAGGTGTTTTAGTTTTTCTACTACATAAAAATCTTCTTCTGCCAAACGGGTAATTGCTGCTACTTTTAGGCCCATCCTTACTGCCACATGTGCACCGTAATTAAAAGCCCCTCCGTCAACCACTCTGGTTCCGGTAGAAGAAACGATGGTATCTTTGGTATAATGTCCTATAAAAGCAATATCATAAAACTTATCGGTATTTTTCATTTCGTTATCTCCAGTTTAAAATAATAAATTCAATACTTTTAATTTGTTTGCCCCGCCATTATAGCAGAAAATAAAGCGAGAAAGCAATCTCCCAAAATATATCATTTATTTTTCTTTTTCGTCAAATAATAATGATGAATTTCTTTACTCGGAGAAATTTCAAAATATTTTATAAAAAAAAGAAGGATTTTAAAGAGTTCTATCGTATAGTTAAATCATGGAATAAAGTAAAATAAACCGTTAAACAATCTTTTTTATATATAAAAAGACAAGTAACTATTTTTACAAATTATATTTATAAACGAAGGATAGAAATTGTATTGTAAATTACCCAAAAAAGACATTATCTCCAAAGAAATTCCGAGATATCCTAATATCTGGTTTTATGTAAATAGTAATATTGTAGAAGGATATTTTGAAGCGGTGTATTTAGTCATATTTAATTTAATGAAATATTGTAATATAAAGAATAATTTTAGCGAAAATTATCGTTTACGCCATATTTTGTTTAATAGCAATGAAGGAAGCGATACGGAAGGAAGATATAAAGGCCTGCAACCTTATACAGATATTGACCATCCTGCAAATAGCCACGATCATCAATTGCATATTAGATACTATTATAAAAATTTGATGAATAATCAATCCGAAAGGGTAAAATTGAATATAAATAATGAGAATATAATATTTTATCGATTGGCTCTGAGTGCCCATTATGAGGTAACAACAGAAAATAAGAATCATCCATTTGTTGAGTTTTGCCCAATATGCGGGAGAGTTGGCATTTACAATATCGAGGTGGATCAAAGCAACTTAGATAAAGAGATTTGTAGAAAAATCCATGATCCTTTAGGTGTTGAAATTCTTTTAAAAAATACCATTCGAGGAAATAAAATATATAATAACAAAGGAAAGCAGATCAAATTTATTGAAAGATTGAGAAAGGATTGTGATTTGGAAACTTATATTTTTGATACAACGGATGCTGAAATAAATACTCCTAAGATCGGACACATATTAATAAAAAAGATTAATTATGGCAGAAATGTAATTTTAAAAAATATCGAAGAAAATTAAATATTTAAAAAAACTATTTTAAACAATTTTTTGATTATAGTTATATATAAATTTGATTATGTTATAATCTGAAATAGTAAATAAAAATATTGTTGGTTTGAAGCGAAAAATATGCATATAAAAGGGATTGGAATAAATATAGACTCTTCTGCTATAGATGGAGATTTAGATTTATTAGAAAAAACTTTAGGAAGTATTCAGGATAATGGTTTTAATTATGCCGAGATACCCGTTCACGGAGTTGATGCGATCTTTAAGGGGAAACTGAATTGGCTTCAAACCAGGGTAATTAAAGACATTCTAAAAGAATTTAAATTAAAATATACTGTTCACGGTCCCGATCTGCTCAATTTGATGGACTCTCGTAATTTTAAATTACAAAAAGAAATCTTTAAATCCGGAATTGCATTTACCAATGCTATAGGTGCAGAAATTTTTGTATACCATAGTGGAAAAATTTCTTTACAAGAGGAAGATAAAGGTAAAGAATTAGGTCAAAATAATTTTTCAAAAATATCTTCTACCAGAAAAATTGACTCATTAAAGAAGATGGAAATAAAAGCCTTACAAGAATTAGCTCCCTTTGCCAAAGATTTAGGCGTGAGCATTACTATGGAAAATGGATGCCCGGAATTGGAAAAAGATTTTCTAGAGATTAGCAAATATAATTATGGTACAAATATTGAAGATTTAGTCAAACAAGTCAAAGAGATTGACCAAGAAAATGTGGGAATAACCCTAGATTTCGGCCATGCTTATCTGGCCTCCAAATATTATCGCTTTAAATTTTTAGATTCCATAAAATTAGCCCTGCCGCATATAAAACACCTGCATATTCACGATTGTTTTGGCAAACCCAAAACCTCTCCTGAAAACCAAGATATCAATCTAATTCAATTTGGCATAGGCGATATGCACATGCCTGTCAGTTGGGGAGAGATTCCCTATGATAAGATATTCCCTCTTTTAAAGAACTACAATGGAGTATTATGTTTGGAATTAAAACCCCGATACAAAAAATTTTATAAGTATAGTTTAGAAAGAATCAAAGAACTAATAGAAAGCACTAACAATAACCAAAAATTAAAGAAGATCTCTCCCTTTACCAAGTACGATAATTAAAGACAGATAAAATCTACACTTTAGATATAAAATAATTTTTACAAAGACCTATTATTTTAGCTTTTATCATTATATGATAATATTTCATCCCCATATTACTTTCTATCGAAATTACATTTTTATTAGTTCAAAGATAATATTTTGAGCAAAAAGTTGAAAAGGAAAAAAGGAGAAGCAAATATGGATGTTCATCTAATCAAAGACAGAGACCTTTTTCTATTAACTGATCAAGCGGGCAATATTACACCAAACGAAGATGGGCAATATGGCCTATACACTAAAGACAGCAGATTTTTAAGTCAATATGAATTGCTGATAGATGATATCAAACCATTCGTTTTGTCATCCGGGAAAACAGAAGATAGAACAAATAAGGTTTACTTGACGCATGAGATTTTTAATAAAACTGACAGTAGAAAAGTATTAATTAAAAGAGAACAGATCATTTTCAACGGCATGGTGTATGATAAGATATTGGTAATTAATTATTTTTCACAGCCACTTGTCTTAAAATTAACTCTAAAAGTGGATGCTGATTATCTGGATATTTTTCAGGTCAGAAATTATGTAAAAGAAAAAAGATTAGGGACTATTTTAAGTCCTTCCAAAGTTAAAAATGGCATTTTCTTAGGTTATCTTGGCAAAGATGGTATAAAGCGGGAGACAATAGTAAAAATACTGAATGAAGAGGGAGAAATTTTTAAAGATAGAATAGAATTATCTTTTAAACTAAAATATAAACAGGAAAAAGAAGTTACTGTCGGTATAACCCCCAGGATTGAAGGCCAGGAACTAATTACCCAAAACATTATTGACTTTGAGAAAGCACAGAAAAAATTGAGATTGAAACGTAAAAAATGGGAAGAGGATTGCCTAATGGTTAAAACTGATCATAAAGACCTTAACCAGCTGATCGATAGAAGTCTATCGGATTTAAAATTATTGTTAGGTGATTTAGGGGAAGGTTTTATACCAGTCGCAGGAATTCCATGGTATGCGGTCCCTTTCGGCAGAGATAGTATTATTACTTCATTGCAGACATTGATGCTAAATACAAAAATTGCACAAGGTACATTAAAAACTTTAGCTCATCTTCAGGGGAAGGAAGTTAATGGATTTAGAGAAGAAGAGCCAGGAAAAATAATGCACGAAATCAGATTTGGTGAATTAGCTCACCTTAATTTAATACCTCATACGCCTTACTATGGAACCATCGATTCTACACCTTTATTTCTAATCCTTGCAGTAGAATATTTTCATTGGACCGGAGATTTAGTATTGATAAGAAAGATTTTACCTCATCTGTTTGCTGCTTTAGAATGGATAGACAAATATGGAGATATTGACCAAGACGGATATGTTGAATATGGTGAAAAAAATAGTCAATGGGCAATTAACCAAGGATGGAAAGATTCAATAGATTCCAGTGTTCATCAAGATGGAAATTTAGCTATTCCTCCCATTGCCTTGGTTGAAGTTCAGGGTTATATTTATCAGGCGAGGAAAGGGATGGCTGAAATTTTGTTCTATTTAGGGGAGACAGAAAAAGCAAAGAAATTGGAAAAAGATGCGCTGGAGTTAAAAGATAGATTTAATAAAGATTTTTGGATGGAAGACAGAAAATATTTTGCTTACGGGCTTGATTATCAAAAAAAACAAATTGCTTCCATTACCAGTAATCCAGGGCATTGTCTATATAGTGGAATCATTAGCCGAGATAAATCTGAAGCAGTAGTAAAAAAATTACTAAGTGAGGAAATGTTTAATGGTTGGGGGATAAGAACTATGGGGAGAAAGGAAATCGGCTATGATCCGGCGAGCTACCATAATGGCAGTGTTTGGCCCCATGATAATTCAATTATTATTAGGGGTTTAATCCGATATAATTATCATAGAGAGGCTGCCAAGATCATTAATGGCTTAATAGAAGCATCTCAATATTTTAAGAATAATCGTTTACCCGAACTTTTTTGTGGCTTTAGCCGCAAAGAGATGAAAGGACCAATTGAGTACCCTGTTGCCTGTAGCCCTCAAGCCTGGGCGTCTGGCAGTATTTATCTGATAATCCAAAGTCTTTTAGGAATAAGTCGAGATGTGGTTAACAATAAGATCTATTTAAAACCAATTTTACCTGACGGGATAAATAAAGTAGAGATAAAAAATTTAAAAATAGGTGCTAATAGAGCTGACTTTACACTCACTAAGGAAGGAGACCACATTAAACTCAGTAATGTCAAAATAGAAGGGAATTTAGGATTAATTCTATAAATGAATTTTAAAAAAGAGTCCATTAAAAGTCTGATTATTTTTTAGGAAAAGGAGTAAATAGTGGAATTAAAAAAATATGATAGTTTCGTAATGGGACATATCTCTATTGATGAAAACATATACCAAGGAGAAATGGTAAAGGAAATTGGCGGAGCAGTTTTATACTCATCCTGTGCTTCTCATGCTATCGGCCATAAAATAGGTATATTGACTAAGTTATCTCCATCAGATAGAAAATATTTGGAGGAATTTACTGTTTTTAAAGAAGATATTACTGCTTTAGATTCTAAAAACACTACTTCCATAAGAAATATTTATCATAGCATAGATAGAGAAAGGAGAACCTGTACTGCTCTATCGATTGCCGATCCCTTCACTCTTGGCGATATTCCAGAAAATATTGATTCCCGGATATATCATTTTGCCGGACTCATCTTGGGAGAATTTAATAGTGAAATGATAAGATTCCTGCATCATAAAGGGAAAGTTGCCCTGGACGTTCAAGGGTTTTTGAGGAATGTATCGAAAAATAAGGAAATGGTCTTTATAGATTGGGGGGAAAAAAAGGAATGTCTCCCTTATATTGATTATTTAAAAACTGATGCAGCCGAGGCTGAAATTATGACCGGAACAAAAGATAGGGAAAAAGCAGCGAAAATACTTTTCGAGTGGGGGAGCAAGGAAATTATGATCACTCACCATAAAGAAGTTTTAATTTATGATGGTAAAAAACATTATACTTGTCCTTTAAAGCCGAGAAATCTTTCCGGAAGGACCGGCAGGGGCGATACCTGTTTCAGTACGTATATCACTGAAAGGTTAAATAAAGGGATAGAAGAAGCACTTCTCTTTGCTGCCGCTTTGGTTTCCTTAAAGATGGAAGAACCGGGCCCTTTTAAGGGAACCAGGGATGAGGTTAAGAATTATATAAAAAAATATTATTAGTAGTACCCGAATACACACGACAAAATAAAAAGAAGATAGGAGAAAAAATTGAAAGTAAAAGAAATTTTAACAGAAAAAAAGGGGCAAAAATTGTTTTTGCTGGGCAATGAAGCCGCTGTTCGGGGCGCTTTGGAAGGTAGCGTCTCGGTAGTCTCCACCTATCCTGGTACCCCTTCTTCAGAGATAGGAAATGTATTTTACAAAATTGCCCGGGAAGCAAGAGTATATTTTGAATTTTCCTCAAACGAAAAGGTAGCCTTAGAAGTTTCTGCTGCAGCTGCAGCCGCTGGGTTGCGTTCCTTTGTCTTTATGAAACATGTAGGTTTGAATGTAGCAGCTGACTCTTTTATGAGCACAGTTTATACCGGAGTGCGGGGCGGAATGATTGTCTTATCAGCCGATGACCCTTCAATGTATTCTTCACAGAATGAACAAGATAATCGGATTATGGCTCGCTTGGCAGGGATTCCCCTGCTTGAGCCCTCCAATCCGCAAGAAGTAAAAGACTTGATGAAATTTGGTTTTGATCTATCAGAACAATTTAAGATTCCCGTACTTATGCGAACTACTACCAGGATATCGCATATGAGAGGAGTGGTAAATTTAGGAACAGTCATTCAGGGAAAAGAGAAAGGATATTTTAAAAAGGATCCTTCTCAATTCATCGTAGCTCCGGAATATGTGGTAAAAATGCGCAAAGAATTAATTAAAAAATTAAAACAGATTGAAGAACAAAGCGAAAGATCTCCTCTGAATAAAATAATTGACCAAGGCGGTAAAGAGATAGGAATTATCACCAGTGGTAGTGCCTTTAATTATGTGATGGATGTGGTTAGTGAGAATAATTTAAAAGTTAAGATTTTAAAACTCACCTTCTCTTATCCTTTTCCCGAGAAATTGGTATTAGATTTCATAAATAGGGTTGATAATATTTTGGTAGCAGAAGAGGTGGAACCGGTAATGGAGAAGGAAGTTTTAGCCATAATAGGAAAATATAATATAAAGAAAAAAGTATACGGCAAATTAGACGGGACCCTTCCCCGAATTTATGAATACAATCCGGATATCATCTCTTTTGGGGTGGCGAAAATAGTAGAAAAAGAATTAATTAAAAGAAAAAAGTTTAGTACTAAACTCTCTTTACCTTTGCGGTCATCGATACTCTGCCCGGGATGCCCTCACCGTGCCACTTATTTTGCTTTAAAAAAAGCTATAAAAAAATTGAAATTAAAGGAAGAAGAGGTAATTTTCTCTACTGATATAGGTTGTTATGCATTGGGGTTAGAACCCCCCTATAAAATGGGAGATTACTGTATTTCTATGGGTTCAAGTTTAGGTATTGGCTGCGGGTTTTCTAAGGCAACCAACCAGAAAGTAATATCTTTTATCGGAGACTCAACCTTTTTTCACGCTGGCATACCCCCTTTAGTCAACGCTGTCCATAATAGGGATAAGATTTTATTAGTAGTTATGGACAATAGGATAACTGGAATGACCGGAGGTCAAACCAATCCCGGTGTACCCCTAGATGGAATGGGTAATCCCGCTCCTGAAGTTTCCATAGAGAAAATTGCTCAAGGAGTAGGCGCGGGTTTAGTAAAGACCATTGACCCGGTTAATTTAAAGGAGACAGAAGAAGTATTTAAGGAAGCACTACAATTTGAAGGAATGGCAGTAGTTATTACCAAGCATCCTTGTGCCATGATTACTGATACAGAGAATAGAAAAGAAGGTATAAGCGTTAAATATTCTATTAACCAGGAAGAGTGCACTCAATGCTTAATCTGTATAAAAAATTTTACTTGCCCGGCTATTTATATAGAAAAAGATGGCTCTGTTAATATTAATCCATTATTATGCGATGGTTGTGGAGTTTGTGTTCAGGTATGTCCAAAGAAAGCAATAGAGGTGAAAAAATGAGCAGGGAAAATATATATAAGATTCAGCTTATTGGAGTAGGGGGCCAGGGAACGATTAAAGCCTCTACTATTATGGGAGAAGCCGCAATGAAAAAAGGTTTAAATGTGGTAATGAGTGAAGTTCATGGAATGGCTCAAAGAGGAGGGACAGTAGTAACTGAACTTAAAATCGGTGAAGCATACAGTCCTTTAATTGAAGAGGGCGCAGGGGATTTATTGATTGCCTTTGAACCGACAGAAGCTCTAAGATCATTACCTAAGATAAACTGCCATTCTTTTGTTATTGTCAATAGCTCTCCCATTATTCCTTTTACTGTTTCTCTGGGCATTTCGGAATATCCCGAACTGTCTTCTGTTTTTGGTGAGTTAAAAGCAAAAATAAATAATTTATTAATAATTGATGCTCAAAAGATAGCTCGAGAAGTGGGAAGTATCATCTCGGAAAATATGGTTTTGCTGGGAGCAGCAGTGGCTACTCCAAAATTTCCTATAGATAAGGATTTGGTTATTCAGTCTATGAAAGCAAACTTACCTCCCAAAAGCATTGAGATAAATTTGAAAGCCTTTGAAAAGGGATTTAAAGAAGCAAAAAAGAAGGGATAAACCAGATAAAGAAAGAAATAGAACAAATAAATCATACCCTACAACTCATTACAAATTACTAATCACCGTATTTCTTTATTATATGCTAAATACTACATACTATTCCCGATACTAATTTGCAAGGAGGAATGTATGAAAGAAAATATTTTAGTTATCAACCCCGGTTCAACTTCTACCAAAATAGCAATATTTAGCCAGAAGGGAAGGGAAATTTTTAAGGAGAATATCTCCCATTCTGTCGAAGAACTAATTCAATTTGTGTCTCTATTAGAACAAGGTCCATTCAGGAAAAAAATAATCCTGAATATCTTGAAAAATAAAAATATAAATTCTAATTCTCTAAGAGCGATTATAGGAAGGGGTGGTATTTTAAAACCTCTAAAGGCTGGAACTTATCAGGTTAATGCAAAACTTATCGATGACCTAAGAAATTCTCCCATAGAACACGCCTCTAATTTAGGAGGGATTATCGCCCATGAAATAGCCGAAGAAATCAATATCCCTGCTTATATTGCTGATCCGGTATCAGTTGATGAATTTCCCGATATCGCACGTATATCCGGGCTCAAAGGAATAGAAAGAAAATCCTTGCTTCATACTTTAAATATAAGGGCTAATGCCTTCCGTTATGCCAAAGAACAGGGGAAAAAATATGAGGAGTTAAATCTTATTGTTGCCCATCTTGGTGGGGGAATATCGATTGCTCCCATAGAAAAGGGAAAAATCATTGATGTAAATAATGCTAACGACGGAGGACCTTTTTCGCCTGAACGGACCGGCTCTCTTCCCAATAAGGCTCTAATTCAGCTGTGTTACTCTGGTAAATATTCAGAAAAAGAATTATACAAGGTCATTACTCATCAAGGTGGAGTTGTCTCTTATCTGGAGACTAATGACATCAGAGAAGTAATGAAGAAAATAGATCAAGGAGATAAATATGCAGAATTAATTTTTGAAGGGATGTGTTATCAGATTGCTAAAGAAATCGGAGCAATGGCCACAGTGCTTAAAGGAAAAGTTGAGGCCATTATTCTTACCGGGGGTATAGCTCATAATGAAATATTGGTAAACAAAATAAAAGATCGCACGGATTGGATAGCTCCGGTGGTAGTTTATCCGGGAGAAGAAGAAATGAAAGCATTAGCTCAAGCAGTGATAAGAGTGATAGATGGAATAGAAAAAGTAAAGACGTATTCTTGAGAACAGATCTTTCACCTATTGAGGTAGGGGTCGTATTTATCCGACAAGGTTATTTACTTCTATTGATCTTGTACTTTATGTCATTCACCCGAAAGCAGGGCGGAGATCTATAAAAGTTGTCACCTAGGTAGCAGTAATTTAATCTGAGTAAACTAAATTTTAATCTATGTAATCTGTAGTAGCAATAGTTATAGGAGGTTCGAAGATGATAAAAAATTTTAAAGAGTTATTCGATAATTTAAAAACTAAAGGAAGGGAAAAAATTATTGTTGCAGGTGGAGAAGATATCGAAACCTTGAAAGCCCTAAAAGATTGTTATGATCGCGGTTTCGGAGAGGGAATTTTAGTGGGGGATAAAACAGAAATCGAAGGGTCCATTTCTTTTTTAGGTGAAAGTAATTTTGTAAAAGAGATTATCGGTGCAAAAGATGACGAAGAGAAAGCTCGGAGGGCAGTAGAAAGGGCAAAAAAAGGTGGGACGCTCCTTAAGGGGAAGATAAAGACAGCAACTCTTTTAAAGGCAGTATTAAATAAAGAATGGGGTTTAAGGACTGAAAAAATCGTCAGTGATGTTTTTATCTTTGAAGATACAAGGGGAAAGAAAAGCAAACTGGTATTAATGAGTGATGGCGGAGTAAACCTCAAGCCAGATGTGAAGACTTTAGTTGCCATTATAAATAATGCTGTTGAAGTTGCTCATAAACTAGGAATAGAAATTCCCAAAGTCGCTCTTTTAGCTGCAGTAGAAACTATAAACCCCGATATGGAAGAGACTGTAAAAGCAGGAATGATTTCCAAAATGAATGAAAGAAAACAGATTATCGGCTGTATAATCGATGGACCACTGGCTTTAGATAACGCTATTTCAGAATTTGCTGCCCAAAAAAAAGGAATTGTTTCACCGGTAGCCGGTAAAGCTGATATCCTGATTGTCCCTGATATTGCAGCGGGAAATATCTTTGGTAAAGCACTAACCTATTATGCCAATTACCAGGTAGGGCATACACTGGTGGGTACTAAGGTGCCGGTAATCATACCCTCCCGAGCAGATAAAAGTGATGTGAAATTAAATTGTATTGCCGTCTCTATCTTATGTAGTAAATAAAATCGGAATATTTAAATCTGCAGAATGGTCAAGTACATTTGGCAGCTCGCTTTTTTGGAATAATTCTGTTTTCTTCCATTACTTTTATGTTCCATTTTCTACACTTTTTTATTTTTTACGAAAGAAAGATTCGCTTGCTTTGATCAGGTCTGACTTTTCTATTTTTTCGTATTGGAAAATGTCCGGATTATCCTGTTTTTGAACTGCCGGGAAATATGTTCTATATCCACCACTTAAATTTTTAATATTTTTAAAACCTTTTTGTTTCATTATTTTATAAGCAATATAACCCCTTAATCCCTGTTTACAAAAGATAATAACATTTTTGTTTTTAGGAATTTCATTTATCCTGTTTCTTAATTCGTCTAGCGGGATATTAATTGATCCTTTAATAGTGCCTCGTTTAAATTCAGAAGGGTGTCTTACATCTAGAAGAATTGTCTTTTTCTTATCTATCTTTTCTATTTTATCCCAGTGAATGATGGCATGGTCACCCTTTAGTATATTCGATGCGACATACCCGGCCATATTTATCGGGTCTTTAGCCGAGGAATAGGGAGGCGCATACGCAAGATCCAATTTTTCCAATTCGTATACCGTCATTCCCGCACGTATTGCTGTTGCAAGGACATCTATTCTTTTGTCAACGCCTTCGTATCCTACAATTTGAGCTCCTAAAACCCTACCATTGTCTGGCGAAAAAAGTAATTTCATAGATATTACATTAGCATCAGGGTAATACTCGGAATGTGCTGACGAATGAGTAAATGATTTTTCATAAGGAATATCAAATCTTTTCAATAATTTTTCGCTATTTCCGGTTGTTGCTACTGTCATATCAAATACTTTTAGCACGGATGTGCCTTGGCTTCCCTCATACTTCTCGGGTATTCCGTAGATATTGTTAGCTGCAATTCTGCCCTGTTTATTGGCCGGTCCGGCAAGAGGGATAAGGGTTGGATTTCCGTTAATATAATCTATCACTTCGATAGCATCACCAACTGCATAAATATCAGGGTTAGAAGTTTTTAAGAAACGGTCTACCTTTATACCACCCCTTCCACCGATTTCTAAACCTGCTATTTTAGCCAGAGTTATTTCGGGGCATACTCCTATACCGATTAAGATCATATCGGTCTTTATTTCTCGTCCGCTATTTAGTTTAACCAGGGAAAATTCATCCCGATGTTTTACTTCTTTTACCTCATCGTTTAGATAAAATTCTACCTTTTTCTCTTTCAAGTGTTGATGGATCAGAGAGGCCATTTCACTATCCAGAGGAGCTAATACTTGTTCTGCTAATTCAACGATGGTAATGGCCATTCCCCTTCTATGAAGATTTTCTACTAACTCCATCCCGATAAAGCCTGCCCCGACTATCACAGCGCTTTTAGGATTATGCGTATCAACAAAATTTTTAATGGCCAGGGTATCTGGTATGTCTCTTAAAGTAAATACATTAGGGGCAACAAAGCCTTTAATGGAAGGTTTGATGGGAGCAGCTCCGGGGGCAAGAATTAATTTGTCATAACTTTCCTTATAGTTTTTATCGTTTTTTATATCATGTATCGTAATCTGTTTTTGATTGCTATCGATATCGACTGCTTCGTGAAGGGTTCTTACATCGATGTTAAATCTCTTTTCCATTTTCTCGGGAGTCTGAACAACCAGTTTCTCTTTATTTTTTATTACCTCACCAATATAATAGGGGAGGCCACAGTTGGCAAAAGAAATATACTCTCCTCTTTCCAAAAGAATTATTTCTGCGTTTTCATCGAGGCGTCTCAGACGGGCAGCTGCACTTGCTCCTCCGGCAACGCCTCCTACAATGATTACTTTCATGGTAGTTTACTCCTTTTATGTGAAAAATATTGCAATGTCCACATATTATGATATAACGATATTAATGTCAAGAAATTAAAAGGTTTATATCTCTCTGTGAAGAGTGCGGCAACGAATTAATCTTGTTTTTTATTCTATTTATTTTTTTCTTTCTAAAAATCCGATAATTCCTGATAAAATGATTACTGTGGAGAGGAAGCAGGCACCTACCCCGATGAACATAGCTCCTCCCAGGCTGCTGAATCCGCGCCAGATAGAAAATACCAAAGAGCCAAAGGCCAACATAGTAGTAATACTGGTAAGAAAGATGGCTTTTCCAGTGCTAGCAAATATTTGCCTTATTTTTTTGCTGCCTTCAATGCGCCAGCGATGCACAATATGCACCCCATCATCGATGCCAATACCGAGAATCATTGGTAATGCCATAACATTAACTACAGTAAGCTGCATGCCGACTAAATACATTAATCCAACCATCCAAATAACGCCGGCTAGCAGGGGCAACATGGCGATAATAGCGTATTTAAAACTGCGGAAATCGAGCCATAGCAATAAAAATACCACGAAAATAGTTAGAAACGCTGCATTTTTCCCGTCGTTGCCTACCACCCGGAAAAGTTCTTGCATTACCGGGGGCATCCCGGTTGCTTTGTTACTGATTCTATCCAAATCGCTGGTAAACCGCTGTAGGAAGTTTAAATTTGTCCACATATTTTCTGCAGGAAAAACGGTGAGTAAGAATTGCGTTCGGTCCCGATTGGCATATCTATCCAGGATAGAATCAGGAAGGTCTTCCAGTACAATGTTTTCTGTTGATGCCATTTTAAGTACAGATTCTTTAAAATAGGGTGCTGCATATTTTTGAAATTCTTTTAATCCTTTTAATCCACTCTGCCGGTTGTTTTCCAGGAAAACGATAAATTGTGAAATAATATTTAATGACTGGGGGTTATCGGGATACCCCACAATTTCGCTGCATTTTCTGTCTACCTTGTCCTGTCCTCCCATATAAGCCATATCCTGGATCTCCATAATATTCATTTCCAATCTATCCAGTTCTGAAATGACCTGGTTCAATTCACTATCCAAAATATTACTTTCTATTACTGTGTTAGATAGATATCGATTGATTTCCTGAATGTGAGGAGTTCTTTTTTGTTGTTCCTCCCAAGATGGTAAATACATAGAGATTTCGTCAATCATCGCAGCCGATTTTACATTTTTTAATTTTTTAGCCATTTCTCTGGATTTTTCAACGTTGTCGGTTACAATTAAGGCGTAATCCATACTCAAGTCGAATTTATCCAGTATGGTATCCTGAAGGGTGACGGAGGTCAATCCTTTTGGTTCCATATTCATATAGTTATGGTCAAAAGAGATCCGAGAAGCAGAAATCAGTAGAAAAAGAGTGAAAAGTACCGCGCAAATAATAGTAGCCCGATAACGAACGGATAACCAGCTACATCCTCTTCCAAATCTTTTAAGGGAAATATCCTGATAAACCGGTTTTGATTTTATCCTTTTCTCTTTTAGTTTCTTTTCCAGGCGGCGTTCCCGTAATACTAAAAGTGAGGGCAGGAAAAGAAAGGTAACGATTAGTATGGCAAGTAAACCGACACTGCTGACGATACCCACCTCTTTCATTCCGCGTGAAGAGCTGATGATTAAGGCAAAAAAAGCTGCACAGGTAGTTAAGCCTCCGGTTAATATGCCTTTACCGCTTTTTAAAAAAGTATCTTCTATAGATTGGTCAATCGGTTTTCCCATAGAACGGCTTTCAGTAAAGAGGGAGATGATGTGGATAGAAAAATCAATCCCCAATCCGATGAGAATGACCGTAACCATTGAAGTCATAATATTCAAACTCTTAACTAAAATTGCAGTTAATCCGATTGCCCAGATGAGTCCAACTACCAAATTAAGAATAGCATAGAGGGGAGCAACCCACATTCGAAATGAAAGAATGAGTAAAATTAAAATGGCTATAAAAGCAATGATGCTGGTATAGCCCATACTCTGCTCCCCATATACCATCTCATCACGACCCAGAGGAATCATCCCGGTAAGTCCAGCTTTTACTTCCGGAAAATCTTTTTTCATCCTATCAACTATTTCTTGAACGGCATCAGTTCCCGAAACCATTTTGCTCATATCGGTCATGCTAAAGTTAGGAATAACATTAATAATAACTGCTTGTTTATCATAAGATAAAAGATATGGTTCTCCCAGTATTAATTTATCTACTGCTTTTTGAGCTTCTTCCGGAGAATGGGTTTTGCCGGAAGAATAATCTTGCATGGTGGAAATTAAATGGGCAACACCATCTAATATAATAAGGATACTATCCTCTTTTTCTCGGGTAGAAATCGATTCTTCCCGGCCAACATATTCCTTTTCGAAACTGTTGTTTAAATTGGTAAGCAGGGGAACTAAATTGGGATTTTGATATAATTCTTTCATGTTTTGTAAATCATCAGCCTTAATAAGCATCAAGCCATGTTTACGGATAAAATCTATATCTTGTTTATAATCAATCCGTTTAACATAAAGTTTTCCATCCTTTGGGTCAGTTGCCAGCTTGATTTGAGGGACAATCGCTTCAGTATAGGCTTTAATTGCCTCTTCTTCACCTTCGACTACGATGATAATATTGGTTGCACTTACAAATTCGTTGATGACTTTGTTGTATTGGATTGTTTTTTCGCTCTTGGTCGGGAGCAAATCAGTCCAGCGCATACTCTGCTCTAACTGTGTGGCAAAAGCTCCCATGATTATAGTGATAATTAGTACTGCAATTACCATCTTCCAGGGATGCAGAGCATGCATTTTAGCCAGAGCTTTCAAAATATTATCTCTCATTATTTATTTCCTTTGTAAATTTCTTTCGGTGAATAAACTGTCATCCAATTCTACATTATATTTTACTTCCAGCATTTCTATACTTGTCTTAGAATTTTCAAGTTGGTTATACATGACCATTTTTGTGGCAGTGGGGATATCATCTATATTTTTAATATCATATTGGATTAAAGTTTTTAATAAGAGTTCAGGACTTTCTGCGTCATAATAATTTATGGCTACCGGGTAAAAATTGTCTTTGATTATCCACATAATCAAATGGGAATAACCGGATTCGATACCTTCTTTTTTCAGCATTTCAATCTTGTAACAATCACGTCCCTCTTTGATTTCGGAGCCAAGTTTTTTGCTGCTGAAATTTTCAATAAAAGCATCACTTGCCCCAGTGTCTTCATAGGAGAAGTCGCTACCTTCCATCTTTTCGTTTTTGGAATTAGTAGCAAGTTTGCGTATTCGCTTGGTACGGGGGAAATACATCCAGATATCATCTGCATAATTAAGCATCAGTATAGCCTGGCCTTGAGCTCGTTTGGGCTCTATATAACGCAATAGATTTTTTTCACCCCTGTTTTTACTGTATGAATCGTAGATAAAAACTCTTTCTTCGCCGGAAGTTGTAATAATGGTCATTTTTACTTTGGCTTCAACAGTATCCTGGTTCATTAATTTATTCATTTTACTTATTATTTCTTCAGCGGTAAGCTCTTGTCCGAAGATAAAAAGAGATGCATAAAAAACTATTAAAAATAATGAAGTAAAAATAATAATTACCGTTATGAATCTATTCTTTGATTCCATAATTTTTCTCCTTTTATCGAGCGGTTACTAGAAAGTTTAATTTATACTTTCTTATAGTATCTGGGGTTATTATATCACGTTAAAAAAGAAATTAAATACAAGAGAGGATTCCTTCATTTGACAAATTACACAACCAGGCTAAAATAAATTAACAAAAATATTGATTACACGGGATTAGTGAAATAGTACAAAATACTTTCTATACCAGAAGATTTTACTCGGGCAAAGATTATTATAAGTTATATTTATTAAAGTTGACTTGATGTGTTATAATTACAAAAATAATGTGAGAAAAAGAGGGGGAGTTAAGTAGAAAAATATCAAAATATTAAATAATGTCAGAAAAGAATAACTATTAAATAAGATATAACAAAGGAGTATAAAAATGAAATTATTTTTTTATGGAGGTTTAAGATAATAAGGATGCTCCCCAAGAAATCGATTAAAGAAGATAGAAGCGACAGAAGCATTAGAGAAATTGATTACAAGCTTTCAGAAAAAGATACCTGCAAGGTTTTTCTAAAAGAATATAATAAAAAGAACAAAGAAGATTACCGCTTTGTCGGTCTCGGTAATCCCATTAAAGAAGAGCCAACTTGTATTTGTACCGATAATTTAAATATTGAAATTGCCCCGGTTTATTATAATAAAGATGAAGCGAAGGCTACCTGGGGATTAGTTAAACTAATGAAAGAGAGAGCAAAAAATAAAAGTAATAACCGTAAAAATAAAGATAACAAAGATTGCTTGACGGAAGCAACTCAAATGTTTTGTGATTCTTTAAATGAGCGGATAAAGAATAAAAACGAAAAAAACTATAAGCATAAAGGTAAATTATTTTTAATTGTGGAAGAAGGGGTAGGTTTAACTGAAAAGGAAGCAGTAGATTATTATATTAATCAAGGTAAAAAATTTATTAATAGCATTTTTGATGAAATTTGGTTAATGTTGCAGTTTGCAGGGCATTATAAAATAGTTTTACTTGATAAAAAATAATTTGTTTGTAATTAACCAGCATAGTAGTTTGGTTTTTCCGAGAAAGAAACGGGAAAGAAAAAAGAAAAAGTAAGGTTTTGTTACAGATAAAAGTCGGTTAGAACAAATTTTATTTTTTTGGTGTTTTTATAAATAAAAGAGGAAATACAATATCACTCAAACAGCAGGGTATCCAAACAGAAAGAAACAAAAAAATAAAAATCCCCAGGTAAGTAAACCAATTCAAGGTCTGTCCTATAGCCATGATAATATGGAAGAGCGAAGCCCAGGTGCTGAGGAGAACATGACCAAAATGGGGGAACTTTGTAGAGGGTTTTAGATAAGCTACTCCAATTCCGAATAAGGCTAAAGGATTGACCAGCCACCATTCTTCCATAAACCCTAAATGAATTTCTCTATGGGGGAGATTAAGTAAAATTTCACCCAAATAGGGAATTACCGAATCACTTAGTGTAGCTATTCCGATAGAGCCCACATAACCGATAAAAATTAGAATTACCAGATTGGGTTTCTTCTTTTCTGGCGCACATTTATAAAAGCTATACATTGAGGCAGTAACCAGCGCACTTAAAAAAACATGGATAGGATGAAGAGTATAAAAAACATTATAGGAAAATTTGGTAGGTAATTCTGGCAAAAATATTATCATAATTATTCCGATAGCAGCTCCGCAAGCAGTAAAAGGCATATGTTCTTTTAATTCTTCCAATATTTCTTTATACATTTCTTCACCTATTTCTTTTCAGCCAAAATTTTTTTTGCAAAGAGGATATAGGGCAATAATTATTTAATAAGGCTATAGTAATATGTTATACTGATAAAAATAGAGAAGTCAACAAAATCTATCAATAATTTCTAATTTCTATTGGTAAAATTAAATCATTAAAGAAGGAAAGAGGAAATAGAGAGTGAAAATTGGATGCCATATTTCTATTGCCGGAGGAATAGATAATTCTATAATTCGGGCTGTAGAATTGGACTGTAATACTATGCAGATTTTTTCTAAAAACGCATCCACCTGGCGAGAAAAGGTTTTAAAGAAAGATGAACTAGAAAGATTTAAAGAGAATTTAAAAAATTCTAATATTAACCCCGTTTTTATTCACACTGCGTATCTTATTAATTTAGCATCTCCTTCGGAGGAGCTTTTTTTTAAATCAATTAATGCTTTTTTGGAAGAGATGAAGAGAGCCGACCTTTTGCTGACCAAGCCCTACCTAATTACACATCCGGGGGCTCATGCCGGGGCAGGAGAAGAATACGGGATCCAGAGGATAGTCAGAGCCCTTAATATTATTTTAGAGGAAAGCACAGATTTAGGTTTAAAGACAATGATATTATTAGAGGATACTGCTGGTTCGGGGAGCCATCTGGGTTATACTTTTAGCCAGTTAAAAAGGATGATGGAAGGGGTAAAAGATAGAAAGAGAGTAGGAATGTGTTTTGATACCTGTCATGCCTTCGCTGCAGGATACGATCTTTCACACCAAGAAGGGATTATCCAGACCTTAGAGGAAATTGATAAATATTTAGGTTTAGAACAATTAAAAGTAATACACCTTAATGATTCGAAATTTCCTTTGGGTTCTCGGAAAGACAGACACATGCATATTGGCAAAGGATATATAGGGCTGGAAGGTTTCAGGATAATGGTGAACCATAAAGACTTAAAACATTTACCTTTTGTTCTTGAAACCCCTAAACACGACGAAAAAGATGATCTAAAAAACATTGCTTTGGTAAAGAGCTTAATTAATATTGATACAGGGGACGGTTCTCTGTATCAAAGTTGAGGGTTAATGGATGCCGGTAGAGAAGATCTTAAACGAATTACAAAAGTATAATAAAGTTAGCTCCCGCTTTACTGACTGGCGACATATTCCAGCTAAATCCGGAATTTATGAAGAATTTCCAGAGTGGATGAATATTAAACTGGTAAGGATTTTAAAAGAAAAAGGTATCAACAAAATCTACTCTCACCAAGCTTCCGCCCTTGAATTTATCAAGAACAAGAAAAATGTAGTAGTAGTTACCCCTACCGCTTCAGGCAAGACTCTTTGCTATAATCTGCCGGTATTGGATTCTATTTTAAGAGATGAAAATAGCCGGGCACTTTACCTGTTTCCTACCAAAGCTTTATCTCAGGACCAATTGACTGATCTGTACCAATTAGTATCAGCCTTGGATGAGGGAATTAGAACTTATACTTATGATGGAGATACTCCTTCTTCTGCTCGGCAAGCTATTCGCAAGAAAGGACATATCGTAGTAACCAATCCGGATATGCTGCATTTAGGAATATTGCCACATCATACTAAATGGATGGATTTTTTTGTGCATTTGAAATATGTGATAATTGATGAAGTGCATATTTATCGAGGAGTATTTGGAAGCCATTTGGCTAATGTAATCAGGAGATTGAAGAGAATCTGCCGATTTTATGGCTCGAGTCCACAGTTTATTTGTTGTTCAGCAACTATCGCTAATCCTCGGGAACTTTCCGAGAAGATCGTAGGAGAAGATTTTGTTTTAGTTGATAATAATGGTGCTCCGCAAGGAGAGAAGCATTTTTTATTTTATAATCCTCCGGTAATTAATAAAGAGTTGGGAATCAGAAAAAGCTTAACTAAAGAAGTTGCCCGTTTTGTCGCTTATTTTTTAAGCTATGATATTCAGAGCATAATCTTTGCCCGGAGTCGTTTGACTACCGAAGTTCTAACCAGTTATTTAAAAGATTTTTTAGCAAAAACGGGAAGATCAAAGGATATGGTTAGGGGTTACCGTGGAGGTTATTTACCTAATTTAAGGCGTGAAATAGAAAAGGGTTTGAAAAATGGTGAAATAAAAGGAGTGGTAAGTACTAATGCACTGGAGTTGGGTATAGATATTGGACAGCTTGATGTTTGTTTTATGGCCGGATATCCCGGAACTATATCTAGCACTTGGCAGCAGGCTGGAAGAGCTGGGCGTCGATCCAATAGTTCGATAGCACTATTAGTTGCCTCCAGTAATCCTTTAGACCAGTTTGTAATAAATCATTCTGATTATTTTTTTGAAGAGTCCCCGGAGAGTGCGGTTATTGATCCGGATAACTTGAGCATTTTAGTCAGCCATATTAGGTGTGCTTCTTTTGAACTACCTTTTGAAGAAGGGGAAGATTTCGGGATAAAAAAACTAAAGGATATTTTGGAATATTTAGAGAAAGAAGGTGTACTTCATCGTGTAGAAAATAAATGGTATTGGATGAGTGAAGTCTACCCCACAGAAGAGATAAGTTTACGTAGCGCTTCGGTAGATAATTTTGTAATTATTGATACGGCTAACCAGCAGGAACAGGTTATCGGAGAAGTGGATAAAGCCAGTGTACCCACACTTATCTATGAAGGGGCTATTTATCTTCATGAAGGTGAACAATACGCAATTAAAAGGTTGGATTATCAGAATCAGAAAGCTTATGCCGAAAAAGTAATAGTTAATTATTACACAAAAGCCCAGATCGAAACCAACATTAAGGTTTTAGATATGTTTGAGAAGGCGAAAGAATCAAATATGGAACATGCTTACGGGGAAGTGGCTATTACTACCCTTTCAACTTGTTATAAAAAGATAAAATTTTATACTCATGAGAATATCGGTTTTGGAGAAATATCTTTGCCTCCGGAAGAAATGCGCACCACCGCTTATTGGCTTGCCTTGGCTGATGATAGTAGCAAGCTATTGAAGCATCTGGAAAATGAAGGCGGTTCTTTTAATCTAAGCAGTGGTCTTTTGGCTTTATCAAATGTACTTATAAATGTTGTTCCTTTATACGTTATGTGTGATCCTCAAGATATCAGGGCAGTTTCGGAAGTACGCTCTCCTTTTACCGGAGAGCCGACTATTTATATCTATGATAACTACCCCGGAGGAGTGGGATTTAGCGAAAAGATATTTGAATTGCGTCAATCTTTATTGCAGGCAGCTCAGGAGTTGATTCTTGGCTGTGGATGCGAAAAAGGCTGTCCTTCCTGTGTGGGACCTATTGACGAAGTGGGTATAAAAGGTAAAGAGAGCGCTCTTATGATTCTAAAGGAGGCCTTGGTTTGATTATGGATGATATAAAAAAAAGGCTGGAAAAGATCGCCCAATTAAAAAAGAATATAAGTAAAATTAATCAAGCACAAAAAGAAAAAAGTATAAGTATTGTCAATCAAGAGATAAAGATAGAAGAGGTAGTATCCGGAAATTTTATCTCCACTCCTTTTGGTGACAGCTTTCTCCGGGAAAATTATTTCCCTCAGGATTATAGATGCGGAGAAGTTGAACTTTTTCAAATTTTTCAATCTTCCGCTAAAACTATTTCCAGTTTAGCCAGGGACAACAGGTTAAGGGAAATAGATATTCATAAGACCGTTTTCTTGGATACCGAAACTACCGGATTGGCGGGTGGAGCAGGTACTTATATTTTTTTGGTGGGAGTAGGATATTTTGCAAAAGACCAATTTTGTGTGCGACAATATTTTATGCGTGATTTTAATGAAGAGCGAGCTTTACTATCAGCGGTAAATGAATTGCTTTCTGATTTCAATACAATAGTTACATATAATGGTAAGGCTTTTGATATTCCCTTAATTGAGAGTCGCTTTATTATGTCCGGGATGAAATTAAATATAAAAAACCCTGGTCATTTTGATTTGCTTTATCCTGCCCGCCGCTTATGGAAAAGAAGATTAGAAAATTGTTCATTATCTACGGTAGAAAGAGATATACTGGGAGTAATCAGAGAAAATGATGTTCCGGGCTATCTAGTACCCGAGATTTATTTTAGATATCTTAAAACCAAAGATGCCCGAGCATTAAAACCAGTTTTTGAACATAATTTACAGGACATTCTTTCTTTGGTAGCCCTGGTCAGCAGGATGTGTTTTCTGATAGAAGATCCTTTGAATTATACCAAATACGGTATGGATATTTTTAGTATAGGCAGGATGTTTGATGAAGAGAAGAGATATGAACAGTGCACTCACTATTATACTGAAGCTTTAAAGCACAACTTAGCAGAAGAAGAGACCTCGGAGATATTAAAATTAGCTTCCTTTGCCTATAAGAGACAAGGTGAATGGGAAGATGCAGAAAAAATATGGAAAGAGATCATAGAAAGAAATAGGGAATTTATCTATTACCCTTATGAAGAGTTAGCCAAATATTACGAGCATCATTTGAAGGATTATCAAAAAGCAAAGATAATATTAGAAGAAGCTCTAAATATAGTGGAAAATATTTTCATAAGAGAAAAATTACAATACCGTCTAAATCGAATTAAAGGTAAACTTTTGTGCCAGGCACCAAAGTTGTCATAAGGTAAACATTGGTGCCTGGCACAAAAGTTTACCTTTAAGGGAAAAGGAGTAAGAGGTGGAGAAGAAAAGTTATACAGTAAAAGATTGGCCTGATGAGGAAAGGCCAAGGGAGAGGTTGGTTAAGCATGGCGTAGATTGCTTGACAGATGCAGAATTATTAGGAATAATATTAGTTAAAGGTTATCAAGGAAAGACTTCGGTAGAAATAGCTAAAGATCTATTATCAGAAACAAAGGGATTAAGAAAATTAGATGCTTTAAGTTATCCGGAAATGATCTCCATTAAGGGGATAGGTCTGGCAAAATTTGCCCAAATAAAAGCAGCTCTTGAGATAGGAAAGAGGCTTCTAAGAGAAACCAATTCACCGAAAAAGAAAATTCATAATGCCTTAGATTTAGTAAATTATTATGGACCTTGTATGAGAGATTTAAAGAAGGAAAAATTTAAGGTAATTATGTTGGACGTAAAAAATAAAATTATTAAGGATATTGATATTTCAGTGGGGAGCCTGACTGAAAGCATAGTCCATCCCCGCGAGGTATTAAAGGAGACGATCAAAGAATCAGCTGCTTCGGTTATTTTTTTGCATAATCATCCCAGCGGAGAATCAAATCCCAGCAAAAATGACTTGGATATTACTGAGCGTCTAGCGGATGCTTGTGAGTTAGTTGGCGTCAAAGTACTGGATCATATCATATTGGGAGATGATAATTATTTCAGTTTTGCCCAAGAGGGCATGTTGCATAGTGAACAAGGAGCGAGGGCAAGTAAAAGGTAACAAAGCAAGATTAGGTCTTGTCCTTGCTTTTAGAAAATGAAATGGTTAGGTAAATAAATGAAAAGTAATCTCTATATAAAATTTTGTCCATATTGTGGTTATGAATTAGTTAGAAAAATGTTGGAGGGAAGAAAAAGGTTATATTGTTCTAGCTGTGGGAAGATATATTACGAAAATCCTACCCCGGTAGTAGCCATGATTGCTCGAGATGAAGAAGGTAACATATTGTTAATTAAAAGAAAAGAAGAACCTTGTAAGGGTAAATGGGCACTCCCCAGCGGGTTTATGGAGTTAGAGGAAAGTCCTATCGAGGCAGCGTTGAGAGAATTAGCTGAAGAAACCGGAATAAAGGGAAAACCAAAGAAGTTGATAGGAGTCTATCCTAATAACAGTACAATACACGGACATTTAATTACCATAATTTATGAAGTGGAAATTTTGGGGGGAAAACTGTGCGCCGGCGATGATGCGGAAAAGGCAGAATTTTTTCCGATAAATCAAATACCTCCTTTGGCTTTTCAATCTCACTGGGAAGCTTTAAATGCAGTTCTAAAATAAGGATTTAAATTTAAAATATGCAAGAAATTATTTAGATAAAAATTAATAAGATTAAAAGGAGACAGTAATGAAAAAAGCAAATTTTTTTAAAGTTAAAGAATTAAAAGCAAAGAAGGTTTTAGAAGATTCCAATTTAAGGGTTGTGGCAAATACAAATACTATGGTAAGTTTTTTTGAATTTGGTCCAAATACTACTATTATGCCAGAACATAAACACCCTCACGAACAAACCGGAGTTGTAATAGCAGGCTCTGTAAAAATGAACATAGGGGGAGAGACTAAAATTTTAAAAGTAGGGGAAGGAGTAGTAATTCCCTCTAACCTAGAACATGAAGCTACTCCATTAGAGCCAGGAACTAAGATGATAGACTTTTTTTATCCGATAAGAGAAGACTATCTTGAATAAAAAGAAACAGGTAAAAGGAGTATAAGATTGAAGATATTAGCTTTAGATTTTGATGGAGTAATTGTTGATAGTGTTTTAGATTCACTTTTTGTGGGTCATAATTCTTACCTAAGACTACATGGGTCGGGGAAAAGGAAATATTTTGGAGGAAAGCTTTTTACTTTCGAACATTGGGAAGACACTAAAAAAAAGCACCAGGAAGAGATAAAATATTACCGTACACTAAGACCATATATTCGAGGGGCAACGGATTACGGTTTGATCCAGAAATTAATAGAAGAAAATAAGTCTATCAAAAATCAGGAGGAATTTGACAATTACAGAAAGACAGTAAAATTTGATTTTGAAGCTTATGAAAAAGAATTTTATAAAGAAAGGGCAAGACTTCAAAATATGGACTATAGAGCCTGGTTTAATTTGGAGCCGCCCTATCCCAAAGTAATAGAGGGGATTAAGAAATTATTAGAAGAAGAAACTAAAATCGTGATTGCAACCGCTAATAGCAGAAAAGCAATTGCCCGAACCTTTACTCCCGAATATTTTGGTTTTACTATTGAACCTGAAGATATATTAGATAGGAGATACGGTGAAAATAAATCCGAACAGATGAAGCAGATTGTAAAATTATATAATGTCAAGTTTGAAAAAATATATTTTGTAGATGATCAGCTAAGCCATTTAATTCAAGCCAAGCCTTTAGGGGTAAAAGTCCTTTTAGCTGGTTGGAGTTATGCAACTGAAGTTCAAAAAGAAGAAGCGCGTAAACAAAACATCTCTATCATTGAAAAAGAAGATGATTTTTATCCGATAATAAAAAATTCCTTAAAATCAGAGAGTACTATGTTTGTTTGAAAAATACAAAATAGAAAAGGAGAAAAAATGAAGATAGTAGATTATAAAGAAGTTCAAGCTGATGCTGTAGATTTTGAAGATGCCAAAGATGTAAAAGTAAGGTGGCTTATTTCAGATAAGGATAATGCTCCAAACTTTGCTATGAGGCTGTTTGAGGTTGGTCCAGGTGGGTATAGTCCTTTGCATAGCCATAATTGGGAGCATGAAGTATTTATTTTAGAAGGAGAAGGAGTAGTTATTGGTGGCGAAAAGGAGACCCGTATTAAAAGTGGAACAGTGGTCTATGTTGCCCCCAAAGAGGAACACCAGTTTAAAAATACTGGCTCCAAAACTCTAAAGTTTCTCTGTTTAATTCCCCTACAGAAATAAAATTGATTAAATATAGAATCAGGATATGATTCATTTCCATAAAAAATAAAGGATATTGTTTTTGGAGTGTCTGGTATTTTGTTAATTTGGTTTAGTTCTCAGTTAGAATGAAATATTCTTTGTCAGGCAATTTTTTATAATAGATCTAATTGGCGAAAGGAGTAGATCTATGCACAAGCCATTTTTCGAAAAAGTTGAGTTCGGCGATTCTTATGTAATTAGAATGGTCCCCGATGATGATATTCCCCAAAAGATTGTCAGTTTTTGCAAAGATAATAGAATAACCCATGCGGTGATCATTTCAGCGATTGGAAGTGCTAAGGAGGTTGTATTTAGAGATCTGCTGGCTGGAGTGAAAATTCCCCTGGGACCTTCCAAGACCAATGAACTTAGAATGATGGGTCCCTATGAGATTTTGTCGTTTGAGGGGAACGTTTTTCCCATGAATAATGAATTAGTTGTCCACTTACATGCAATGCTTGGAACAGAAAACGGAAGCGTCTGTGGCGGGCATATAATGCAGGCTAAAGTTTTGTCTACATTAGAATTAATCCTGGTGGAGATAAAAAAGACAAATTCTTATCGGATGAAAAGTGCGATAACCGGATTGAACGAGTTATTGATAGATTGATTCACCACTTCAGACTATACTAAATTAAGGACATTAGATAAGTTTTTCCCATAAACCGAATATAAAAGATAATATTTTTGCTGATAAGTTTACAGTTTTTGCTCCAGTAAATTTTTTGCCTTATTTTTTTTTGGTTTATCCACCTGCTTATCTATCGAATTACTCTACAACCGTAAAATCAATAGTTACTTCCGTTGTTTTTTGAGAGAAAACATCTTTTAAGACTAAACGAAATTTATAATTACCGGCAGGGAAAGGAGAAGTTTGGGTAATAGTATTGTTAATGAAAAGATCGGAATTTTTAGAATGTGATGTAATGTGATAGTCGAGGAAATCTGTCTGTCCAAACAGTATGCTGTTCTCTTCATCTAAAATATAAATATCTTCCTTTAAATAAATTTCAAAAAGTTTTTTATCGATTTTTTTGATGGTATAATTTTTTGCCTCTCCATAGATGTAGAAAGTTTCGCCTTGGGAAAAAGTTATGTTTTCGCGTGCATTATACATTCCAAATCCCGGAGCTTCCTCTTTTGTAAACAATACATTAATAAAGCCTAAATCAGCCTTACTTTTCAACATAGCTAGAGCTTCTTCTAATTCTCCCACCGCTTCATTATAATTTTCTTCGTCTATTAATTTTAAGGCCTGATTAATATAATCTTTTTCCTCGCTGGCAAAAGAAAACATAGTCAAACTGGCAATAACCAAAATTAAAATCATCCCTAAAAATATAAATTTTTTACTTAAATTCATTTTTGTGGCTCCTTTTTATTTTAAATTTGGAAAACTATTTTTATATTAGATAATTTTATTATACAGCAACTCCTGAGGCAATTCAAAAAATTGATGAGCTTACACTAACATGAGCTTAAGTTAGTTTTAATAAAATAATTGAAACAAAATATTTTTTAAATTATAATTATTTTTAACAATAAAGGCTCAAATGATTTTATATTTTTAAGTTTTTAGATATAATTTAGCAATCATGGGGAGAATGGAGGAAGAGATATGGAATGTAATATTGAAAAGAATAAAAAGAAATGTATTTGTACTTATGAACCTTGCCCTAGAAAGGGTAAATGTTGTGAGTGTATCACTTATCATAAAAATATGGGTGAAATTCCGGGATGTTTATTTCCGCCCGAAGTAGAGAGAACTTATGATCGTTCGATTGAAAAATTTATCGAAACGCATAAATAACAGTAAAAAGTAATTTGTGGTGAGTAATAAGCCATAATAAATGAAGCGTGCTCATTCAACTAACGACCATTTACTATTGACTAGTTTAATCGGTCAATCGGTCAATTGATGAATTGGTCAATCGGTAATTTTTTTCACGGTAGTCTCATCCTATTCAAAGGCCAAAAAACTACCCAAGCTTTACCGACCACGTTCTTGCGAGGGACAAACCCCCAATATCTGCTATCACTACTGTTAGGTCTATTATCTCCCAGGACAAAAAATGAATCATCAGGTATTATTGTAGGAGGCATATTTCCGTACGATTTATTTTTTACGTAAGGTTCTTCTAATTTTTTGCCATTAGTATAAATTTCTCCATTGGCTATTTCAATTTCATCTCCCGGTATCCCAATAATTCGTTTAATGTATTTTCGCTTTACTTCTGCTAAAGGTGGCTTAAAGATGATAATTTCACCTCTTTCAGGCTTTTCGAAACGGTAGCTGATCTTGTCGGCAATAAGTCTCTCATTATCGTGAAGAGTGGGTTCCATAGAAGCACCTCTTACTACCGTGACTTGCCCGATAAAGGTAATGATTATAAAAGCAATAATTCCCGCACTGATTACCGTTTCCAACAGTTCTCTAATCATGGATTTTTTCTTTTTTTTCATCCCTTTTTTCTTTAAATTTTCCGTTTCTTTTTTATCTTTTCTCATCTTTGCCCTCTTTCTGATTTTTAATATTAATTTCAAAATATTCAATGGCGGAAATTCTATTTAAAAATTAATTAATCACCAATTTATAATAATTTGCAAGCTTTATTATAACACATTTTTCATAACTTTATAAAAAATTTTTATGATCATTTTTTCTATGATACTTTTCTACCTGCTTAATCAATATTCGATGCCAACTCTTTTTCTTCTTTCTTTTTATTTTTTCTTCACTATATATTGTTTTTACATATAACCCATCACTCATTGCTTACTATATTAAT